>NZ_JBEXOS010000003.1:0-236930 GCF_040611655.1 Streptomyces sp. NPDC006552 | reverse complement strand
CTCGGTTTCGGCTCGGGCATGACGTGCTGGCGCCGGCTGCGGGACTGGAACGAGGCCGGCGTCTGGCAACGTCTGCATGAGGTGCTGCTGGCCGAGCTGAATGCGGCGGCACGGCTCGACTGGTCCCGTTGCGTGGTCGACTCCTCGCACGTCAGGGCCCTAAAAGGGGGATCCACACGGGCCCGTCGCCGGTCGACCGGGGCAGGGCAGGCTCAAAGCACCATGTGATCACCGACGGGCACGGCACCCCGCTTGCCGTCATCCTCACCGGCGGCAACCGCAACGACGTCACCCAGCTGCTGCCCCTGCTCGATGCGATCCCACCCATCCGGGGCCGCATCGGCCGCCCCCGGCGCAAACCCGACTCGCTCTTCGCCGACCGTGGCTACGACCACGACATCTACCGCGACCAGGTCCGAGCCCGCGGCATCGAGCCCGCCATCGCCCGCCGAAACACCCGCCACGGCACCGGACTTGGTGTCTACCGATGGGTCGTGGAGCGGACCTTCGCCTGGCTGCACGGCTTCCGCCGACTCCGCGTCCGCTGGGAACGCCGAGCCGACATTGTGTTAGCCGTTCTAAGAGCCACCCCGCACAGGACACGGTCAGCGCGGTGCCCGGATGCCGTCGATGATGCGGGTCCAGTTGTCGCTGCCGTGTCCGTCCTCGATCGCGCGCCGGTAGTGGGCCCGCACGGCCAGGGGGAGCGCGAGGTCGAGCCCGAGCGCCGTGCTGGTCTCGACGATGTGATCGGAGGTGGCGCCCATCATGGTAATCGTGCTGAGGTCGCCGGGATGCTCTCCGGCATCCAGCGCGGCGCCGGGGTGCTCTTCGCCGGCCCTCAGGATGGCACCGAGCGAGTCGGCGGAGGAGAGCAGCTCCGGGAGCGCTTCCCGGGCCTTCATGCCTGCGGTGCCGAGCATCGCGGTGGCGTGCATCAGTGCCGACAAAGTGGTGAGGAACACCGTGAGTTGGGCCTGGTACATCATCTGGGCAAGGCCCGGGTCCTCTCCCAGGTGCTTAGGTGCGCCGAGCAGCGCCAACACCGCCCCGTGGCTCTCCATCACCTGGCCGGGGCCGCTGTAGTAGACGTGGGCGGCCTCCGTGCCGACCATCGGCGCCGGGACCATGACACCGCCGCTGAGAAAGGCGGCGCCGCGGCCCGCTGCCCACGATGCCGCCTCGCGGGTGCGGTCGGGGGTGTCGGAACTCAGATTGACCAGGGTCCGCCCGGCCAGCGATGCGGCGGTGCTGTCCAGGATGTCGTACATCGCCTGGTAGTCGGTGAGGCTGAGGAGGACGAGGTCACTCGCTTCGACCGCCTCGCCAGGTGTCGCGGCGAGCGTCGCACCGTCGGCGACGACGCCTTCGGCCCGGTCGGCGGTGCGGTTCCAGACGGTGACCGGGTGGCCGGCGGCGAGCAGGGTGCGGGTTATCGCCTGACCCATGGGGCCGAGTCCGATCACGGTGATGGTGCTGCCTTGGCTGAGGGTGCGGTGCTGTTCTTTGTTCACCACTCCATGGTCAAAGAGCGCCACTAGTCTGGGAAGTACCTACTATTTTCTGCGGTACTTACCTTTTAGTAAGGGGATCAGTGATGGCCAAGGCGCCGAGACGCGGGCCTTACATCTGCGGCATCGACGCCGCGCTCGATGTGGTGAGCGGCAAGTGGAAGGGGCTGATCCTCTGGGAACTCGACACCCATGGTGTACGCCGCTTCGCCGAACTCCGTCGCGGTCTGCCCGGGGTGAGCGAGAAGATGCTGACCCAGCACCTACGGGAGATGGAGGAGGACGGACTTGTGCACCGGGAGGTCTATGCCGAGGTGCCGCCGCGCGTGGAGTACTCCCTGACCGAGCAGGGGCGCACGCTCAATCAAGCGCTCGGGCCGCTCGGCGCCTGGGGCGGCGAACGGATGCGGCGCGAAGGCTTCGCCATGGTGGAGAGCTGACCGACGACCGGGTAGCGCCGGCCAAGACAGCAGACATCTCAGCCGACAGCCCGGGGGCCTCTCTGGCCCGCGTGCCTAAGACCATGTCCTACATGGTCAGCTTGAGGAACCGTTTGTAGCAGCAGAGAGCGGCTGCCAATCCGGGAAAGGCCGGGTAGTTGCCTGGTTTCCGCTCGTAGCGGTGGTTGAGTCGGCGGTAGCCGGTCAGCCAGGACATCGTGCGTTCGATAATCCACCTGCGGCGACCGAGCCGCTCGCTGGAGTCGATGCCCTTGCGGGCGATACGGACCCCGATGTGCTTGCCCCAGGGCCATCGCCGCAGGTGGGGTACGTCGTACGCCTTGTCGGCGTGGAGACGGCGGGGCTTCGATTCCGTTGCGTGGGATTCGTGTCCCATGTGGAAATGGGACAGCATCGGCTTCAGGGCCTGGCTGTCGTGGGTGTTGGCCGCGGAGAGCCCGACGCGTAGGGGCAGTCCGTCCGCGTCGGACAGGACGTGCATCTTGGAACCTGGCCTGCCCCGGTCCACGGGGCTCGGACCTGCAAGTTCGCCCCTTTTTTAGCACGGACATGGGCGGAGTCCAGGACCGCCCGGGACAGGTCGATCAAGTTCTCTTCGTCCAGGAGTTGGAGAATCTTCTGATGCAGCCGGCCCCACACCCCGGCTCTCGACCAGATGACGAAGCGACGGTGCACGGTCGACTTCGACGCACCGAAGCACGGGGGTAAAGCTCGCCAGGCACACCCGCTGACCAGCACGTAGATGATCGCTGCGAAAACCGCCTCATCATCGACGTTCGCGACCCCGCCGCCCTGCGGGCGCACCCGGGCCGGCGGGAGCAACGGCTTCGCCATCTCCCACAGTCCGTCCGGAACGATCCATCCCCACCGTCCACTCCCCATGACCAGTGCAACTACCAACTGATCATGTAGGACACGGTCTAAGTCGGCGCTCGAGGAGGCCGGTTGGCGCTCTGGCGGTGCGGGTCCCGTCAACCCACGGCGGGGAAGGCCGCGCCGATTACCCCCGAAGGGTGGGTTTGCCGTCAGGATCCTCGCAGCGGCAGCGCGGAGTGACAGTGACATATGCAAACCTCATATCGAGGCCCTCCCGCAACCCCGAGAAATCAACAAGCAACGGCAGATGCGATCCATCGCAGAGCCGAGGTGATCCTCGTACGCGACGTATGCGGACGACCAACAAGGCGACAAACGGTCGCAGTTGGCGGCAGGTCCCCCGGGGGACGGGAAACCCTTATCGGCTCATCGGTTGGCCGCGCGACGCTCACCTGCCCGGATTTTCCAGCTTGGATTCGTCTTCCGAGTGGGGTCGCTTATGCCAGTGGCAGGTGCGGACCGCCGGTGGTCACGCTGTCCGCAAATCAGGGGTGAGGTCACCCCCAGACGCGACAAGGGGAATCAATGATGTCTTACGACGGTGCGGACCCGGTGATTTTCCCCGCCGGCGCCGCGACGCAGACCAGCGCCGCGGAGGCGGCAAGAGACGAGTGGGACGCCGTGATCGTCGGCGGCGGCATGGCGGGTTCCATCGTCGCCGAGCAGTTGAGCCAGGCGGGCCACAGGGTGCTGATCCTCGAAGCCGGCCCCGGCAAGGACCTGGATCTCGCCGAGTACGAGTCGTACCTGTCGCGGTTCTACGGCGCGGCCGTCAAGGACAACCAGTCGCCGTACCCGTTCAATCCCAATGCCCGCATGCCCCGGAGCACCGACGTCGCCCCGGTGCATCCGGACACGCCCCGGGACGACTTCTACCTCGTGCAGAAGGACAAGTACTGCACGGACACCACCTTCACCCGGGTCCTCGGCGGCACCTCCATGCACTGGGAGGGGAAAGCGCTGCGCATGCTCCCCGAGGACTTCGACCTGCGGACCAAGTACGGCCAGGGTCTGAACTGGCCGCTCAGCTATGACGACTTGGAGCCCTACTACCGGCAGGCCGAGGCCGAACTGGGCGTATCCGCCGAAGTCGAGGACCAGGCATATCTGGGCATGCATTTCCCCAAGGGATACGTGTTCCCGATGCACCGCATGCCGCCGTCCTACCTCGACCAGACCGTCGCCCGAGGCGTGGACGGCATGCGGGTCACCCTGGCGGACGACGACTACACCCTCCAGGTGCGGAGCTTTCCGCAGGCCCGTAACGGCGTGCCGAACGCCGCGTACGACGGCGGCAAGGGCTTCGTCCCCGTCGGCGCGGTGAGCACGAGCCAGGTGGAGGAGGGCGAGCGCTGCCAGGGCAACACCAACTGCGTCCCGATCTGCCCGGTACAGGCCAAGTACCACGCGGGTAAGACGCTGACCAAGGCGCTCCGCAAGGGCAACGTCAAGATCGTGACGCAGGCCGTCGCGTCCAGGGTCGAGATCGACGAGCAGAACCGACGGGTGACCGGGATCACCGTCAAGAGCTACGAGTCGCTCCACTCCGACCGTCACGAGACACACACGGTGAAGGGCGCCGTCTACATCCTGTGCGCGCACGCCATCGAGAACGCCCGGCTCATGCTCGCCTCCGACATGCAGCGGATGAGCCGCAGCAAGCTGATCGGCCGCAACCTGATGGACCATGCCTACCTGCTGTCCTGGGGCCTGCTGCCCGAACCGGCCGGCACGATGCGGGGCACGTCCTGCACGAGCGGGATCACCGACCTGCGCGGCGGCCGGTTCCGCGGTACGCAGGCCGGGTTCGGTGTGGACATCCACAACGACGGCTGGGGGTGGGCAACCGGCTCGCCCTACACGGACCTGGTCGAACTCGTCGATCAACAGGGCCTGCGCGGAGCGGAGTTGCGCCGGACACTCGGCAACCAGATCTCCCGGCAACTGCTCCTGGCCTTCATGATCGACCTGCTGCCCGACAGGAACAACACGGTCACGGTCGACGACCGGTACAAGGACGCCCTCGGCAACGTGAAACCGGTGGTGTCGCTCAAGATTCCGCCCTACACCATGCGCGGCGCCGCGTTCGCCCGCAAGCTCGCGGCGGACATCTTCGCGAAGCTCGGCGCCGAGGACCGGACCACGTACTACGAGAACCGGCCCAGCGCCGTCGAGCATGACGGCCAGTGGTACAACATCGTGGGCGGCAACCACCTCGCGGGCACCCACATCATGGGCACCGACCCGGCGCACTCGGTGGTCGACCACACCCAGCAGTCGTGGGACCACGACAACCTCTACCTCGTCGGGCCCGGCAGCCTGCCCTCGATCGGCACGTCCAACATCAGCCTGACCATGGCGGCGCTCGCCTACCGCAGCTCGACCCACATCGACAAGCACCTGCGTGCCGCGAAGGCGCCGGCCACCGTCCGCGGCTAGCCCGCCGACAGCCACGCGACGCCGGCCACCGCCCCTGCCACCGCCCACGATTGGGGAAACATGTCCGTTTCCGAAGCGGAGCCGTCCCAGGACTCCAAGATCCAGACCATCGAGGAGCTGCACGAGTACCTCTACAAAGGGCTCCAGCTGGAGCACGCGACGCTCCCGCCCTATCTGACCGCCCTCTACTCGCTCCAGCCGGGGAAGAACGCGGATGCCTGGCACGTCATCCGGGTCGTGGCCGTCGAGGAGATGCTCCACCTCACCCTGGTCGCGAACGTCCTGAACGCCGTGGGCGGGACGCCGGACCTTACCAAGTCCGGCTTCGTGCCGAGGTATCCGACGCATCTGCCGTGCGGTCCGGACCACTTCGAGGTGCATCTGCGACCGTTCTCCCACGAGGCGCTCGACACGTTCCTGATGATCGAGAAGCCCGCGCAGGCGAAGGCCGGGGAAGACAGGTTCGTGCCGATGGACTGGGCGGCCCTAGGGGTTACGTCCGACGGCGCGGCGCCGTCAGCGGAGAAGCTGGCCGAAGTCGAGCAGTCCGGCACCGTCCTCGGCCTCGTCCCCGGCGAACCCACCCAGCGCTTCCTGAGCATCGGTGAGTTCTACGAGGAGATCATCCGGGGGATCAACCACCTGGAGGACCAGGCCCGTACGGCGGGGACGACGATCTTCACCGGCGATCCCGCGCGCCAGGTGTCCCCCGAGTACTTCTACTCGGGCGGCGGCGACGTGATCGAGGTGACCGGCCGCGACACCGCGGTAGCGGCGCTCACCCTCGTCGCGGAACAAGGCGAAGGACTGTACGGCGGAATCTTCGACAGCCAGGACGAGATCGCCCACTACTACAGGTTCCAGCAATTGAAGAAGGGGCGGTACTACCAGAAGGGCGACGCGCCGGACGCGCCTACCGGCCCGGTTCTGCACGTCGACTGGAGTGCCGTCTATCCGGTGAAGCCGGACATCAAGCTGGCGGACCTCGCGCGAGACCCGGAAATCCTGGCGGCGGCCGAGGAGTTCAACACGTCCTACGCCGCCTTCCTGAGGAACGTCAATCTGGCCTACAACGGCCAACCCGACCTGCTGCTCAAGGCGGTCTGGGAGATGTTCCGCATTCGCGACAGCATGAACCGGCTCATCCGCAACCCGCTCACCGGGCATCCAGGCGCGAACGCCGGCCCGACATTCGAGCTCTAGACCGTCGAAGGAGGCGGCATCGTGACGCAAGGAACGACCACAGAAGACTCGCTGCGCGCATTCGTGAAGTTCTCGGCCACCGTGACCGGGTTCAGCGAGTTCGACCTCTGGGGAACGGGTCAGGCGGAGGCGTACCACGCAACGGTCGTGCGGGAGGCGGGGCCGGGTGTGATCCAGAGCCTGATCGCGCCCGATCCCGCGGCCGGCCCCGCCGAACCCCTGGTGAAGAGCATCATCAAACTCTGGTACGTCGGCGTCTGGTACGGCCCCGGGCTGACGGGACGCGTGGACGTGGCGGCCTGGACGGCGCCCGGCCGGAGCGGAGCGAAGCCCGCCGTCCCGGACGACAGCCGGCCCGAGCAGAGCGGGCCCGCACAGGCCGCGGCCGGACAGCACCGGGCCGGGGAGGGGAGCGCGCACGGCAGAGACGGACGTACACCCCCGTTCGTCGTCTCCCCCGACGCCTACACCGAGGGACTGCTGTGGCGGGCGATCGGTGCCCACCCGTCCGGCGCGAAGGCCCCGGGCTACGGATCGTGGGCCACTCCGCCCACCGTCGACAACCCCCACAAGCAGAAGGTGTCATGACCGAACTGTCCCGAACCCGGGTCGCGGCAAGGTGTCGCCCCGTACCCGGCCGACCCCGCCGAGGGACGGCTCGTCATCGACGCTGAACAGCGCGGCAGGAAGGGACGACGGTGCGGGGGACGAGCGGTCCGCCGTGATCGCGGCCGCCCCCGGACCCCCGCCCCCGCGCACTTCCCGAAGGGCCGGTTCAGGAGTGCTTGTACGCGACCAGCGCCGTCGTCACCAGGCACGGTGACGGCGGGACCACCGCGACGCGCAGGGTCCCGCGCGCGGCGTCGTAGTCGATGCCCTCCGCCTCGAACGAGCCCGAGCAGACGCTGCGCTGCGGGATGGCGAACGCGGTCGTGACGTGCCCCGCGACCGGGTTCCCGTCCAGCGGGCGGTCGAGGGCGACCTCCAGGACCTCCTTGGCGGCGTCGTCGGACGAGCACAGCAGATGCGTGGCGTCGGTGAAGTCGCAGCCCTGGATGTTCTCCACGCCCCGGTCGAGCGTGATCTGCCCGGCCTGCGGGAGGTTCGCGCCCGGCGCCGGCGCGGCCGGGTTCAGCACCGGGGTGGGGAAGACCTGCAAGCGGTTCATGGCGCCCCACTCACCGGAGACCAGCCACTGCCCGTCCGGTGACACGGATGCGAAGGAGTTGTTCAGCAACTCGTCCTGGTCGAGGGCGTGTTCGTACGTGGTGCGTTTGCCGTCCGGGCCGGTCGCCGCGAACATCTTCTTCTTGGCGTCGTCGCCGCCCTGGTAGGCGTCGAAGGTGTACCCGCCCGCCACGTCCGGGTCGCCGACGTGCGACCAGCCGGCTATGCGCAGGGCCAGCGGGACCGAGGCGAGTCCCCGGGTCACGAGGGAGCCGTCGGCACGGCTCGCCAGCCCCTGGCCGCCGGTCAGCGAGTTCACCGTCGTCGTGCCGGTCTCGGTCCAGGCGGGCGCGGCCGTCGCCGACGCGGTGCCCGCGCCGAGGACGAGCGCACCGGTCAGTGCGGTCAGGGTGAGCAGCTGGCGTCTCGTGCGCCGGTTCATGGGGCCTCCGCCGGTCGAAGATCGGGTCGGGGACCAGGCTGCCCTACGATCGCGCCATGAGGCTGACGATTCTCGGCGGTGGCGGATTCCGGGTGCCCCTCGTGTACGGAGCGCTCCTCGCCGACCGCGCGCCGGGCCGGGTCACCGAGGTCACGCTGCACGATGTCGACACGGACCGGCTCAAAGCGATCACCGGAGTACTGGCGGAACAAGCCACCGGCGTGCCCGACGCGCCCGCCGTGCGCGCGACGACCGATCTCGACGAGGCGCTGCGCGGCGCCGACTTCGTCTTCTCCGCGATCCGCGTCGGCGGCCTCGCGGGCCGCGCCGCCGACGAACGGGTCGCGCTGGCCGAAGGCGTCCTGGGCCAGGAGACGGTCGGCGCGGGCGGCATCGCGTACGGGCTGCGGACCGTGCCCGTCGCCGTGCACATCGCCCGCCGCGTCAAGGCAGTGGCGCCCGACGCCTGGGTCATCAACTTCACCAACCCGGCGGGCCTGGTCACCGAGGCCATGTCCCGGCAGCTGGGCGACCGCGTCATCGGCATCTGCGACTCGCCCGTCGGCCTCGGCCGCCGCGTCGCCCGGGTGCTCGGCGCGGACCCGGCCGACGCCCGGGTCGACTACGTCGGCCTCAACCACCTCGGCTGGCTGCGCGGCCTGCGCGTGGGCGGCCGCGACGAGCTGCCCCGGCTGCTCGCCGACGAGAGGCTGCTCGGCTCCTTCGAGGAGGGCCGCCTCTTCGGACCCGGCTGGCTCCGCTCGCTCGGCGCGATCCCCAACGAGTACCTGCACTACTACTACTTCAACCGCGAGACCGTCCGCGCCTACCAGGAGGCCGAGCGCACGCGCGGCGCCTTCCTCGCCGACCAGCAGTCCGCCTTCTACGCCGACCCCTCCTACGCCGCCTGGGACCGCACCCGCGCCGAGCGTGAGGCCACGTACATGGCGGACAACCGCGAGGCATCCGGCGCGGGGGAGAGGGACGCGGCCGACCTGGAGGAATCCGGCGGCTACGAGAAGGTGGCGCTCGCCCTGATGCGGGCCATCGCCCGCGACGAACGCGCCACGCTCATCCTCAACGTCCGCAACCGGCACACCCTCGCCGTCCTGGACGAGGACGCCGTCATCGAGGTCCCCTGCCTCGTGGACGCGAGCGGCGCCCACCCCGTCGCCGTCGACCCGCTGCCCCTGCACGCCACCGGCCTGGTCACCGCGGTCAAGGCCGTGGAGCGCGAGGTGCTCGCGGCGGCCGCGTCCGGGTCGCGGGCCACCGCGGTGAAGGCGTTCGCGCTGCACCCCCTCGTGGACTCCGTGACGGTGGCAGGCCGCCTGGTCGACGGCTACATCAGCGCGCACCCCGGGCTCGGCTACCTCTCCCGTGGAGGGCGGCGTAAGGACGTGTAAAGGCTTGTAAAGACGGTAGTGGGAAAGGGCGGCCCTGAAGGCCGCCCTTTCGCGTTCTGACGTCGTCTCCTCACTCCCCGTGCGGAAGCAACTCCTCCGCCGGTGTGATGCGTTCTACAGAGAGAATCTGAGAAATCCCTCAGGACAGTGACGCCGGAGAGTCACCATGCGCTTGACTTGGTGGGCCCCCAACTAGGAGTACTCATGCGACCGTTCGCACTGAACTACGCTCGCCCCACGCGAGAGGCTGAGGTCAGCGCGGTGTACACATACGACTCCGCACTGCAATTGAATGTGCTGCCCGACGGCGGAGTGGCCGCGCGCGACTACGCAGTGTTGCGAGAATGCGCGGCCACCACCTCGACCGCCGGATCCAAAACCCATTTCGACGACTGAGCGGCCGCGCGGAATGACGGTGCTGATCCTGACGAGTGATCAAGATGTGACGGCCGACATGGCGGTGGTCGAATTGAACGCCCGGGGAATCCCCGTCCTGCGGCTCGACCCGGCCGAACTGCCGGGCGGCGTCGACCTGTCGGGGGAGTACGCGCACGGGGACTTCGAGGGCCACCTCTCCGTGGGCGGGCGCGTGGTGAGCATGGCAGGGCTGCGCTCCATCTGGGTGCGCAGGCCCGGCGTGCCGGCCGCGCACGCCGACGCCGCGTCCGCCTGGCTCACCGAGGAGGCCTCGCAGGCCCTGTACGGCATGCTGCGCTGCACCGGCGCGCGGTGGATGAACCACCCCGACGCCGCCCGCCAGGCCCGGCACAAGCCCTGGCAGCTGTGGCTGGCCCGGGAGTGCGGGCTCCCCGTGCCGGCCACGCTCATCACGACGTTCCCCCGGGTGGCGCGGGCCTTCGCCGAGCGCTACCCCGACCTCGTCGTCAAACCGGTCTCCGGCGCGCACCCCGGCGACGGCACGCTCGCGGTGCCGACCACCCGGGTGCGGCCCGGCGAGGACTACCGCGCCGTGGCGCACGGCCCGACCCTGCTCCAGCGCCGGGTCCGCAAGCGGGCCGACATCCGGCTGACCTGCGTCGGCGAGCAGCTGTTCGCCGCCCGCGCGGCGAGCGGCGCGCCCGGCGCCGACGCCCCGGACACCGCCGGCGTGGGCGGTGTGGGCGGTGTGGGCGGTGTGGTCGACGTGCGCTTCGACCCCGACGCGGGGCCCTGGCGCCCGGTGGACGTGCCCCGGCGCGTGGCCGACGCCGTCCACGGCTATCTGACGCGGGCCGGTCTCGCGTACGGCGCCTTCGACTTCGCCGAGGACGCAGACGGGATCTGGTGGTTCCTGGAGTGCAACCAGTCCGGCCAGTTCGGCTTCGTGGAGATCGAGACGGGGCAGCCCATCGGCCGGGCCGTGGCGGAGTGGCTCGCGGGCGAGCCGCTCGGTCCGGCCGGGCCACCGGACGCCGACGCGTGCCGCGCCGATCCGACGCACCCTTGATCTTCGGGCGGGGGCCGGTGAGACAGTACGCGGGAGGGGTGCCTGGACCGTGGGCACCCGGCGCGCCCCGGACGGGCCGTGAACTCCGGGGCGCGGCGCCCTGCCCCGCTGGACCACCGGCCGAAGGAGTCCCCGCATGACCGACGCATCCCCCCAGTGCACGACCCGCCAGGGTGCCGTCCGCGGCCGCGCGGAGCACGGGGTCGCCGCGTTCCTCGGAGTGCCGTACGCCGCCGCGCCGTTCGGGCCGCTCCGGTTCGCCGCGCCCGTCCCGGCCGAGCCCTGGACCGGGGTGCGGGACGCCACCGCGTACGGGCCGACCGCGCCCAAGGCCCCGTACACGCCGCCCTTCGACACGCTCATCCCGGACACCTCCATGCCGGGCGAGGAGTGCCTCAACCTCAACATCTGGACCCCGGAGCCGGGCCCGGGCGCGCGGCTGCCGGTCATGGTCTGGCTGCACGGCGGCGCCTTCACGAACGGCTCGGCGAACGCCTCCGGCTACCGCGGCCACACCTTCGCCCGCGACGGCGTCGTCTTCGTCGGCGTCAACTACCGCCTGGGCACGGACGGATTCATGCACCTGCCCGGCGCCCCGGACAACCGCGGCCTGCTCGACCAGATCGCCGCGCTGACCTGGGTGCGCGACAACATCGCGGCGTTCGGCGGCGACCCGGACCGCGTCACCGTCTTCGGCGAGTCGGCGGGCGGCGTGGCGATCGGGCAGCTGCTGGCGGAGCCGCGCGCCCGGGGCCTGTTCCGGCGGGCCGTGCTGCAGAGCGGGGCGTGCCACCACTTCATCCGCCCGGACACGGCGCGCCGGATCGGCGAGCGGTTCGCGCGGCAGCTCGGGGTGGCGTACACCGCCGAAGCGTTCGCGGCCGTCCCGCTGGACCAGCTCATCGCCGGACAGGCCGGGTTGCGGGCCGACTTCGCCGGCCGGCCCGATCCGGCGGTGTGGGGCGAGGCGGCGCTCAACGGCATGGTCTTCGAACCGGTCGCCGAGGAGCTGCGGCTGCCGGGACCGCAGCTCGGCATCGACCTGCTGGCCGGCTCCAACCGGGAGGAGAACCGGCTCTACATGGTGCCGGCGGGCCGCTTCGACACCATCTCCGAGCGGCGGGTCGAGCGGGGCGCCGAGGCGTTCGGCGCGGACCTCGACGGGTACCGGGCGGCGCGCCCCGGCGCCACGCCGGGAGAGCTGCTCGACGCGCTCGTCACCGACTGGTTCTGGCGCCTCCCGGCCGTCCGCCTGGCCGAGGCCGTGCCGGGCACGCACCTCTACGAGTTCGCGTGGCGCTCCCCGCGGTTCGACGGCGAGCTGGGCGCCTGCCACGCCCTGGAGCTGGGCTTCGTCTTCGACCTGCTCGACGACGGTGACTACGTGCCCATGACCGGGGAGAAGGCGCCGCGCGAGCTGGCCCGGACCGTGCACGCCGCGTGGGTGGCGTTCGCGGAGACCGGCGACCCGGGCTGGCCCGCGTACGACCCGGCCGGGGAGCGGACGACGATGGTGTTCGACGAGGGCGCCTGCCGGCCCGAGGCCGATCCGCGGCGGGCGGAGCGGGAACTGTGGGACGGCGTGCGCTGAGCGCGGGCGCCGGGCGAGAGGGGTCCGGGACAGGCTCCCACAGGCCGTGACGTCGCGCCCCGGCCGCACACATTTTGCGCGACTGTCACCCCGCTCCCCTTTCCTTCACCCCCGCTCGTCTTGAACACTCCCCGTTGCCCCTCATCGTGGACGGACCAACCCCCGAGGCAACAGGAGATCCCCCCACCCATGACCGAACTCAATCGGCGCCGCTTCCTCCAGATCGCCGGCGGCACCGCCGCCTTCACGGCGCTCTCCGGCTCCATCGACCGCGCCGCGGCCATCCCCGCGGCCCGCCGCAGCGGCACCGTCAAGGACATCGAGCACATCGTGGTGCTCATGCAGGAGAATCGATCCTTCGACCATTACTTCGGGTCGATGAAGGGCGTGCGCGGCTTCGGCGACCCGCGGCCGGTGACGCTGCCGAGCGGCAAGCCGGTCTGGCACCAGTCGAGCCTGGGCAAGGAGACGCTGCCGTACCACCCGGACGCGGACGACCTCGGCATGCAGTTCATCGCCGGGCTCGACCACGACTGGGCGGGCGGGCACAGCGCTTTCAACAAGGGCAAGTACGACAACTGGATCGCCGCCAAGGGCACCGGCACGATGGCCTACCTCACCCGGCAGGACATCCCCTTCCACTACGCGCTCGCCGACAAGTTCACCGTCTGCGACGACTACCACTGCTCGTTCATCGGCGCGACCGACCCGAACCGCTACTACATGCTCACCGGCCACGTCGGCAACGACGGCACCGGCGGCGGCCCGGTCCTCGGCAACGAGGAGGCGGGCTACGGCTGGACCACGTACGCCGAGCGCCTGGAGAAGGCGGGCGTCTCCTGGAAGGTCTACCAGGACATCGGCGACGGCCTCGACGCGGCCGGCGGCTGGGGCTGGATCGACGACGCCTACCGCGGCAACTACGGCGACAACTCGCTGCTCTACTTCAACAACTACCGCAACGCCAAGCCCGGCGACGCCCTGTACGAGAAGGCCCGCACCGGCACGAACGCCAAGGCGGGCGACGGCTACTTCGACCGCCTCAGGGCCGACGTGAAGGCCGGGAAGCTGCCGAAGATCTCCTGGATCGCGGCGCCCGAGGCGTTCTCCGAGCACCCGAACTGGCCCGCGAACTACGGGGCCTGGTACATCTCCCAGGTACTCGACGCGCTCACCTCCAACCCCGAGGTGTGGAGCAGGACGGCCCTGTTCATCACGTACGACGAGAACGACGGCTACTTCGACCACGTCGTGCCGCCCTACGCGCCCGCCTCCGCCGACCAGGGTCTGTCGACCGTCGACACGAAGCTCGACTACTACCCGGGCGGCACCCGCGCCGCGGGCCCCTACGGGCTCGGCCAGCGCGTGCCGATGCTCGTGGTCTCGCCCTGGTCGACCGGCGGGTACGTGTGCTCGGAGACCTTCGACCACACCTCGATCATCCGCTTCATGGAGAACCGGTTCGGGGTGAAGGAGACCAACATCTCGCCCTGGCGCCGCGCCATCTGCGGCGACCTGACCTCAGCCTTCGACTTCTCCCTCACGGTCACCGACCCGGCCGACCTGCCCGGCACCGCCGGGTACGAGCCGCCGGACCGGGAACGGCACAGCAGCTACGTGCCCAAGCCGCCCGCGCAGGGTGTGCTCCCCAAGCAGGAGAGGGGCTCCCGGCCCAGCCGCCCGCTCGGCTACGCGCCCTACGTCGACGGGGCGCAGGACCTGGCGACCGGCAAGTACAAGCTGACGTTCAGCGGCGGCGCCACCAAGGGCGCGGCCTTCCAGGTGCGCTCCCAGAGCCGCACCGACGGCCCGTGGACCTACACGGCCGAGGCCGCCAAGTCGCTCTCCGACAGCTGGAACTCGCTCTACTCCGGCGGCAAGTACGACCTCACGGTGCACGGCCCCAACGGCTTCCTGCGCGCCTTCGCGGGCAACAACAAGGTGGCCGAGCCCGAGGTGACCGCGCGCCATGACGGCACCACCGGGAACCTGAAGCTGACCCTGAGGAACCCGACCACCGCCGACGTCCACCTCACCGTCACCAACGCCTACGGCGGCACGCCGCAGACGTACACGGTGCGGGCCGGTGCCACCTCCCAGCAGACCGTGGACCTGCGCGCCACCAAGCGCTGGTACGACCTGAAGATCGTCGTCGAGGGCAACACCGGCTATCTGCGGCGGCTGGCCGGTCACGTCGAGAACGGGCAGGCCGGAGTGAGCGACCCGGCCCTCGCCACCGTCTGACCCCGGCGCCCCTCCCGTCCCGGCGACCCGGGGCGGCAGGGGCGTACGTCACACCTGACGGCCCAGGCCGGGTCACAGGGCGCCGCGATAGTGTGCCCCGGTGACGACAGAATCGAACACCCCTGCAGGCTGGTACCCGGACCCGCAGGGCGCTGCCCAGACGCTGCGGTGGTGGGACGGTGCCCAGTGGACCGACCACACGCACGCGCAGGGAGCGGCCCCGGCGCAGGCCCAGGCGCCCGCCGCGACGCCGGTGCCCCAGCAGCCCGCCCAGGCTCAGCAGCCGTACGGCGCACCGGCGCAGCAGCCTTTCGGCGGGCAGGCGCAGCAGCAGGCGGACGCGGGCCGCGTCCAGCGGCAGGTGCAGCGGCAGGCCGGGGTCGCGGGGGCCGGGCAGGGCGGCGGCACGCTCTTCACCGAGCCGGTCCTGGTCGTGAACCAGAAGGCCAAGCTGATCGAGCTGACCAACGAGTACAGCGTCATGGACCAGCACGGCACCGTGCTGGGCTCGGTGTCCGAGATCGGCCAGAGCAGCCTGAAGAAAGCGCTGCGCTTCGTCTCCAGCGTCGATCAGTTCATGACGCACAAGCTGGAGATCCGCGACGCGTACGGGCAGCCGCAGCTGGTCCTCACGCGCCCCGCGAAGATCATGAAGTCCCGGGTCGTCGTGGAGCGCCCGGACGGCTCGCCGGTCGGCGAGATCGTGCAGCAGAACATGATCGGCAAGATCAACTTCGCGATGACTGTGAACGGTCAGCAGGTCGGCGCGATCAAGGCGGAGAACTGGCGGGCCTGGAACTTCGCGATCGTCGACCACGCGGACCAGGAGGTCGCCCGCATCACGAAGACGTGGGAGGGCCTCGCCAAGACGATGTTCACGACCGCGGACAACTACGTCCTGCAGATCCACTTCCAGCTGCCCGAGCCGCTCCTGAGCCTCGTCGTGGCGACGGCCCTGACCGTGGACACCGCCCTGAAGCAGGACTCCCGCGGCTTCGGGTGAGCCGCCGCCGGGGCCCGTCAGGACGCGCGCAGGCGCAGCGGTTCGGGCTCCGGCTGGGCCGGGATCGCCGGCAGCGTCACCACGGTGGTCCGGGGCGCCGCGGCCGGCGCCGGGGTGCGGGTCAGCAGGACGACCCCGCGCGCGGCCAGCACCGCTCCGGCGCCGGCGAGGACCAGTCCGGCCACGCCGCCCTGGAGCCGCTCGCCGAGCAGGGACAGACCGATGACCGCGGCGGCCACCGGGTTCGCCAGGGTCACCACCGCCAGCGGCGCGCCGAGCCCGCCGCGGTACGCGGTCTGGGAGAGCAGCAGGCCGCCCGCGGCGAACGCCGCGACCAGCAGCGCCACCACGATCACCTGCGGGGCGAGCAGCGGCCCCGAGCGGTCCGTCGCCGCGACGGTGACCGTCTGGGTCAGCGCGGAGGCGACACCCGAGGCGAGTCCGGAGGCGGTCGCGTGCCGCAGGCCCGGCTTCGCGCCGCGCCGGGACAGCGTCCCGATGAGCGCCGCCGTGGCCCCCGCCACCGCGAGCGCCTCGGGCAGCGAGAGCGTGTCGTCGGGGGCGGGTCCCGAAGCCGTGACGAGCAGCGCGCCCAGGCCCGCGAGGGTCAGGGCGGTGCCGCGCCACTCGGCCGCCGTGACGTGCCGGCCGGCGATCCTGGCGCCGAGCGGGACGGCGGCGACGAGCGTGAGTGCGCCGAGTGGCTGCACCAGCGTGAGCGGCCCGTACTTGAGCGCGGCGACGTGCAGCAGCGCGGCCCCGGCGTTCAGCACGACCGACCACCACCAGGAGCCGGTGCCGAGCAGCCGGAGCAGGCCCGTGCCGGCGCCGGCGGTGCGGGCCGCGAGCCGCTCCTGGGCCACCGCCGCCGCGGCGTAGGCCACCGCGGAGACGAGCGAGAGCGCGACGGCGAGCAGCGTGGCGCTCATCGCGGGGCTCCGGCCGGGACGAGCTGCGGAGCGGTGGCCGCGGAGGTCGAGCCCGGGGTCGCGGAGACGTGCAGCGGTATCCGGATCGGCATGCGCTCCAGGACGTCCGAGGCGGACAGCGAGTCCGGCGGCGTACGGAACGCGGCGGCGGGCCGCCAGGGCGCGGGCGCCGGTGTGCCGTGCGCCGGGATCGCGGCCGGGGCGGTGGTGGCCGCCGGGGCGGGCAGCAGGTGGCGGCGGAGCGCGGCCGGGCCGCCGACGGTCACCGGCATCCGGATCACCGCGAGGGCGAGTCCGAGCAGCGCCGTCGCCACGATCGTGTCGAGCCAGTAGTGGTTCGCCGTGCCGACGATCACCAGCAGGGTGAGCAGCGGGTGCAGCAGCCAGAGCCAGCGCAGGCGCGACGTCGTGGCGACGATCAGGGCGATCGCCACCATCAGGGCCCAGCCGAAGTGGAGCGAGGGCATGGCGGCGAACTGGTTGGCCATCGTGTCCGTCGCGGGCTTGGCCGCGTAGACGGAGGGGCCGAAGACCTGCGCGGTGTCGACGAGGTGGGCGGCGGCCAGCATCCGCGGCGGCGCCAGGGGGAAGCCGAGGTGGAGCACGAGCGCCGCGGCCGTCAGCACGGCGAGCACCCGCCGTGTCCACACGTAGTGGCGCGGGCGGCGCAGGTACAGGAAGACGAGCAGGGCGAGCGTGGCGGGGAAGTGCACGGTCGCGTAGTAGGTGTTCGCGAGGTGCACGAGGGTGTCGCTGTGCAGCAGGACGCCCTGGACGGCGCCCTCGCCGGGCAGGTGGACGGCCCGCTCGGCGTGCCACACCTCGCCGGCGTTGCGGAACGCCTCGGCGGTGTGACCGTTGGCGAGCTGCCGGCCGAACTTGTAGACGAGGAAAAGTCCTACGACGAGTAGGAGCTCGCGGACCAGGGGCGGTCGGGCAGATCGGCTGTCCGGCTCCGGTTCGACAGGCTCGGTGCGGGAATCCATCCCCCGGCCCCTTTTCGTGACGACTGGGTAGTGCGTGATGTACGGGTGCGCTGGTGGCGCGTCGATGAGATGCGGAGGGATGCCGCATCCATCGATACGCCAGTGTACCGATACGACAGTGTACCGATACGGTGGCGTACCGGTACACTGGCGTATCGATGGTGGATGTGATCTCATCGGCACGAGCCGCAGAGCGAGGAGTGGAGTCCATGACGACGCGCGAACAGGCCACCGCGACAGCGCCGACCGCCTCGCGCCGATCCAAGATCACTCCTGAGCGCGCGCAGGAGTTCTACGACGCGGTCCTCGACCAGCTGCGCAGGAACGGGTACGACGCTCTGACCATGGAGGGCGTGGCCGCCCAGGCGTGTTGCA
The DNA here is from genome assembly GCF_040611655.1 of Streptomyces sp. NPDC006552. Lineage (NCBI taxonomy): Bacteria > Bacillati > Actinomycetota > Actinomycetes > Kitasatosporales > Streptomycetaceae > Streptomyces > Streptomyces sp. NPDC006552. The sequence continues at coordinate 218,850 of NZ_JBEXOS010000003.1, read as the reverse complement.
GCAAATCGACGCTGTACCGTCAGTGGAGGACGAAGCCGCAGCTGGTGGCCGCCGCGCTGCGGGCCGGACGCTGTACGAAGTTCTCCGCGTCGGACACCGGCAGCCTCGCCGGTGACCTCGTCGCGGCCGCGCGGAACGCGGCGGCGCAGTCGCTGCCGGACACGGCGCTGATGCAGGCTCTCGGGCACGCGGTGCGCCAGGACGGCGAGCTCAAGGGCGCGCTGCGCGAGGCGCTGATCGAGCCGGAGCTCGCGGCGATCGACGCGATGGTCGAGCGGGCCGTGGCGCGCGGCGAGATCGCCGCGGACCACCCCGCGCTGCCTTACCTGGCCGCGCAGCTCTTCGGAGTCATGCGCAGCCGTCCTGTCCTGGAAGGGCGCGACGCCGACGCCGACTACCTCGTCGGTTTCGTCGTGGACGTGCTGATTCCCGGACTCGGCCTGACCCCTTCGGATCAGGCCACCTGAACGGGAGGCCACCGGTCGCAGGGATGACCGACCGGTGGTCTGCCCGCGCCGCACCGTGGGGACGGGGGCGGCGCGCACCCCCGGGCCGGGCGGGTACCTCTTGAGCGGAGAGGAACCGCCCGGCCCCAGGTGTACCCGGGGCCGGACGGGACGTTTTCCCGGGACCGGACGGGACGTTTTCCCGGCGCTGACCGGAGGCGGTCCGCTCAGGCGTCCTGGCCGCTGCCGCCCGTGCCGCCGCCGGAGACCGAGGACTTCTTGATGCCCTTGACGAGCTTGTCGATCGACGTGTTGTCGGGCCCCGCGGCCTCTTCCTTCTTGGTACGCGGTATGTCGACGCCTATCCGCACCACGAGCAGCGTCTTGGCGTCGGACGGCGAGGGAAAGACGACGGACTCGACCCAGGCGTCGACCTTCGACTTGGTGTCCACGTTCCAGCGGATCCGGTAACCCTGCTGCCCGGCGACCGTGACCTTCTGGGAGAGCAACTCGTCGTGCTGGATGATGCCGCCGTAGACGTCGCCGCCGTAGGACGCCTTCGCGTTGGCGACGATGTCCTCCTTCGCCGCCGCCTCCGGGCTCTGCCCGCCGATCTTCAGGCTCTTCGCGGAGGCGACGGAGGCGCCGCCCTTCACACAGCTCTGCGCCACGTCGTCGGGGCACTTGTACGTGCCCGTCTGCACCCCGGCGCCGCCCGCGCCGTCGGAGCCGGTCCAGCCGTCGAGGACCGGCAGGGCCACCCCGTTCAGGATGTCGGTGGCGTACCCCTTGTCGAGCGGGGGCTGCGGCGAACCCGGTGCCTCGGGTGACGCGCCGCCTCCGCCGCCCCCGGTGGAGCCGCCCGGACCGTCCGGCCGTTGCGGCTCCTCGGGCCGCTGCGACTGCGAACCGGCCCGGCTGTTTCCGCCGCCGTCGTCCGACGTCAGGGCGTAGATCCCGCCCCCGATCCCGGCGAGCACGACCACCGCGACACCGGCCGCGAGCGCGATCTTCCCGCGGTTGCGCGGCTTCGGCGGCAACGGACCCGGATAGCCGGGGTAGTTGCCGTACGCCGGAAACGCCCCCGGAACGGGCGGCTGCGGGGCCTGCGGCGAGACCGGGTACGGGGCGTGCGCGGTGACCGGCGGCGCGGCGGGTTGCGGCGGGAGCGGCGGCGGGGTCGCGGCCGGCCGGGTCTGATCGGTCCAGCGGGCGCCGTCCCACCAGCGTTCGGTGCGCGGGCCGTCGGGGACCTGGCCGGGGTCGGGGTACCAGCCTTCGGGAGTCTGCGACGTCATGCACGGAACAGTATGAGGCGTGCCTGAAAAGGGGATGAGAGGGTCCGGCTCGGGGTCGCAATCGTTACGGATGGCTCCGCGGGGTGCGGGGGGTTCGGCTGGGCGGACGCGGGTCCGGCTCCCGGCGGCCCGGGCCGCTGCCCTGTTGGCGGCTCACCTTGCGGCGCCGGATCGACCCTCGCCGGGGTGGTCTCCTCCGGAAACGGCCGCTGGGCGCCGGGCCGGGGGCGGCTCCCGAACTGCGGCGGGCCGGTTTCCGGCCCACGGTGGGCGGCGTGGTTCCGCGTCAGCGCGACTCCGAGCCAGAACAGCCCCGCCGCAGCGCGCCCCGCCTCAACGCGCCCCGCGTCAGCGCAGCCCCCCATAGCCAATTCTCCCTGGCTCCGAAGACCCACCACATCGCACCGTGCGGCCCATTACTCTCGTGACCAGCACGCCGGTCGACCGGTTCGAGCGGCATACATGACACCGGAAGGACGCGGGATGACTCAGGGCCGGCAGACCGACGGCGCCTCCGCCGCCCCGCCGTTGTGGGAGCGCGAGTCCGAACTGGACGTCGTCGAAAGGGCCCTGGACGACCTGTGCGGTGACGCCGCCTCGTCGGGCAGTCTCGTCGTCTACAAGGGCGAGGCGGGCATCGGCAAGACCGCCCTGCTCGGGCAGGTGCGCGAGATGGCCGAGGACCGGGCCACCGTGTGGTCCGCGCGGGGCGGCGAGACGGTCACCTCCGTCCCCTTCAACGTCGTACGCCAGCTCCTGCAACCCGTCCTGCTCGCGCTCAACGACGAGGAGAAGCGGGAGTACTTCGGCGACTGGTACGACATCGCGGGCCCCGCCCTCGGCATCGCCGAGCCCACCGGGCGCCAGGCCGACCCGCAGGGCGTACGGGACGGACTCGTCGCCGCCGTCTCCCGACTGACCCGCCTGCACTGGCCGTTGGTGATCCTCATCGACGACGCGCACTGGGCCGACCTGGAGACCCTGGAGTGGCTCGCCGCCTTCGCCGAGCGCCTCGACGACCTGCCGGTGCTCGTCGTGGTCGCCCAGCGCGACCCGGAAAGGGAGGCCGCCGCCGTCTGCCTGGACGCGGTCGCCGCGGCCGCCCGCCCCGGCACCGCCCAACTCCGCGCCTTCACCCCCGACGCCGCCGCGGGCCTCACCCGTGCCACCCTCGGCGACCACGCCGACGACCCGTTCTGCCGGGAGGTCTGGGCGGTCACCGGCGGAAACCCGTACGAGACCGTCGAGTTGCTCGCCAAAGTGCAGGACAGCGGCCTGCGCCCGGACGAGGACGCCGCCGCCGAACTGCGCGTGCTGAACAAGTCGGCACGCGGCCGCGGCCTCATCGCCCGCCTCGAGGGCCTCGGCATCGAGGCGACCAAGTTCGCCTGGGCCGCCGCCATTCTCGGCACCCGCATCGACCCCGGCCTCGCCGCGCTCCTCGCCGGCCTCAACCCCGAGCAGGCCGGCCGCTGTGCCGAACGGCTGCGCGCCGCCCGCATCCTGACCGACGCCGCGTACGGCGCCGAGACCGGCCTGGAGTTCGTCCACCCCGTCATCGCCACGGCCGTCTACGACGCGATCCCGCCGGCCACCCGCACCGCCATGCACGGCCAGGCCGCCTGGGCCGTCACCGCGTCCGGGCGCGGGCCCGCCGCGGCCTCGCGGCACCTGCTCGAAGTCCACCCCGACGACGATCCGGAGCTCGTCGAGCAGATGCGGGCCGCCGCCCGCGAACACCTGGCCGTCGGCGCGCCCGACGCGGCCCGGCGCTGTCTGGAGCGCGCCCTGCGGGAACCGCCGCTGCCCGAGGTCCGCCCGTACCTCCACTACGAGCTGGGCTGCGCCACCCTGCTCACCTCCCCGGCCACCACCATCCGGCACCTGGACGCCGCGCTCGACACGACGCCCGGCCTCGTCGGCGACCTCCGGGTCGACGCGGTCTGCCGGCTCTCCCAGGCCCTCGTCCACAACGACCAGCTCGAAGAGGCGCTGCGCCTCATCGACGCCGAGGCCGACCGGCTGGAGCCGGGCCCCGCCCGGCTGCGCCTGCAGGCCGTCCACTTCATGTGGGAGGGCATCCACGCCGGCGAGGAGGACTCGCCGGGCCGCTCGCGGCGCCTCGCCACGATCGCGGACAACCTCGGCGGCCGGGACAACCCGGAGCGCGCCCTGCTGATCCTGCGCGCCTTCGACGCGATGACCCGCGGGGAGAACGCGGAGGAGGTCGTCGAGCGCTGCGACCGCGCCCTGGTCAACGGCCGCCTCGCCCCGGGGCTCGGCTGGCGCGACTCCGAGTGGGGCTTCGAGGTCCTGACCATGCTCGGCAGCGCCTACCTCTTCGCCGACCGGCTCGACCGTGCCGAGAGCCTGTTCACCGGCGCCGTGCGCGAGTACGAGACGGCCGGCTGGAGCGGCGGCCACCTCTCCATCGCCCACGCCTTCGTCGGCTACGTGCACCGCAGGCGCGGCCGCCTCACCGACGCCGAGGCGTTCCTGCGCGAGTCGCTGCGCCTGGCCGACCGCGTCGGACGCGGGCTGCCGATGCACTGGGACGCGGCGTGCATGCTCATCGAGACGCTGCTCGCCCGCGGCAAGGCCGGCGAGGCGCAGGCGGTCGCCGAGCGGTACGCGTTCGGGCCGCCCTACCCGTCCACCATCGTCCTGCCCGACGCGCACGCGGTCCGCGGCCGGCTCCTCCTCGCGACCGGCCGGGTCGAGGAGGGGATCAACGAGCTGGAGACCGCCGCCAAGGCCGCCACCGCCCGCGGCGGGCACAACACGATCATGGCGCCGTGGGCCTGCGACCTGGCCCGCGCCCTCGCCCCCACCGATCCGCACCGCGCCGCCGAACTCGTCGCGGAGGCCCGCACCCAGGCCGAGCGCTTCGGCACGGACACGGCCATCGGGGAAGCGCTGCGGTGCGCGGCGGCTCTGGAGACGGGCCAGCGGCAGCTCACCCTGTACGCCAAGGCCGTCACCTACCTCGAAGCCTCGCCCTGTGCCTACGAGCATGCCCTCGCCCGTGTCGAGTACGGCATGGCGGCGCGTTCGCTGGCCGAACTCAACCGCGGTCTCACCCTGGCCCGTTCCTGCGGCGCGGACGGCCTCGTGGCGCGCGCCCGGGAGGTCCTGGAGACGGGACGCGGGTTGCGCTAGGAGCCGTCAAGTTCGGCCAGGACGCGCTGGGCGACGCCGAACGCGGCATTGGCGGCGGGCACCCCCACGTACACGGCGCACTGCTGGAGCACGGCGCCTATCTCGTCGGGGGTGAGGCCGTTGCGGCGGGCCGCCCGGACGTGCATGGCCAGTTCGTCGAGGTGGCCGTGGGCGACGAGCGCGGTGAGGGTCACCATGCTGCGCTCGCGCCGGGACAGGGTCGGGTCGGTCCAGATCTCGCCCCACGCGTAGCGCGTGATGAAGTCCTGGAACCGGGCCGTGAACGGCGTCTGCCGGTCTTGCGCCCGGTCCACATGCGCGTCACCGAGCACCTGGCGCCGGACCTCCATGCCGCGCGGAGTCTGTTCCCCGAGGTGGGTCCGCAGCGCCGCGAGCACCGCCGCGGGCCGTTCGGCGACGGCCAGGTGCGAGGCGCCGGCCAGCTCGACCAGCCCGGCGCCCGGCACCGCGTCGGCGATCTCCCGCAGGTGCGCGGGCGGGGTCGCCGGGTCCTCGCGCCCGGCGACCAGGAGCGTGGGGACCCGGATCTGTCCGAGGCGCTCGCGCAGATCGAAGGCGGCGAGCGCGTCGCAGCACGCGGCGTACGCGCCGGGGTCCGCGTCCCGGGTGTCCCGCACCAGGCGCGGCACGGTGAAGCCGGGCGTGAACCACCGGGACGGGGCCGACTCGGCGACGGCCCCGGTCCCTTCCGCGCGCACGAGCGCGGCCCGCTCGCGCCAGGGCTCGGCGCCGCCGAAGTGGGCGGAGGAGCACAGGACCGCGAGGCGCTCCAGCCGCTCCGCGTGGTGCACCGCGAGGTACAGCCCCACGGCGCCGCCCAGCGACACCCCCGCGTACGCGAACCGGTCGAGGCCGAGCGAGTCGGCGAGGCCGAGCACCAGTCCGGCGAGGTCCGCCACGGTGGCTCCCGCCGCGATCAGCCGCGGGTCGGACCCGCCGTGCCCGGGCAGGTCCCACCGCACGACACGGTGGCTGCCCGACAACTCGGGCGCGACCTGGTCCCAGAGCGCCACCGACGTCCCGAGCGAGGGGCCGAGCAGCAACGGGGGAGCGGAGGGCGAACCCTCGGCGTGGTGGTGGAGGACGGGGGAGGGGGTCATGACGCGACTCCGGTCGGGGTGGTCGGGACGGGTGCGGGTGCGGCTGCGCCGCTTGGTTCCGTACGGGCTTGTGGCCGTCCCGGGGGGCGGGACGTGGCGGGTGGGTTCCGGCCCGGGCCAGCCGCCTTGCACGGGCTGATGGTCGTTCCGGAGTGGGACGTGGTGGGTGGTTCTGGCCCGGGCCTGCCGCCTTGCACGGGCTGACGGCCGTCTCGGGGGGCGGGACGTGGCGGGTGGGTTCCGGCCCGGGCCAGCCGCCTTGCACGGGCTGACGGCCGTCCCGGAGTGGAACGTGGCAGGTAGTTCTGGCCCGGAACGGCCGTATTGCACGGGCCGACGGGCGATCCCGGCGCGGGGCGTGACGGGTGGTGCCGGCCCGGACCGGCCGCCCTGCACCGGCTGACGGGGTCCCGGAGCAGGGCTCGGCGGACAGCTCCGGCCCGGACCGGGCCGCACGTACCGGCCACCCTGCACGGGCCTGAGGCGATCCCGGCGCCGGGCGGACAGCTCCGGCCAAGACCGGCCACCCTGCACGGGCCGAAGACCACCCCGGTGCCGGGCGGACAGCCCCGGCCTAGACCGGTCACCCGCCCGGGCCGGAGGCCATGCGCGGACACGCCCCGTCAGCGTCGGGACAGCGCCCGGTCCACGAGGGCGGCTGCCGCTCCCGTGTACCGCTCGGGGTCCGTGAGAGCGGCCAGATCCAGGGTGGACAGCTCGGGTTCGGCGGCGAGGACGGCGGCCAGGGTGCGGCCCTGCGCCCGGGCCCGGCGCGTCGCCTCGCCGAGGAGTTCCCGGGCCCGGGCCCGCCCGAGGACCGCGGCCAGCTCCGCCGACAGCCGCTCCGAGACGATCCCCCCGCCGGTCAGCGCCAGATGCTCCCGCATCACGTCGGCCCGCACCACAAGCCCGCCGGCCAGCTCCGCGGCGTCCCGCACCGCCCCGCCGACGAGTCGCAACAGCTCCCGCAGCGTGGTCCATTCCGCGTGCCAGGCCCCGGCGGGCCGCTCGTCCTCCGCGGCCATCGCGCCGTACAGCGTCGCGGCGAGCCCGGGCGCACGGCGGGCCGCCGCCGCGATCAGTGTCGCCCGCACCGGATTGGCCTTGTGCGGCATCGCGGACGACCCGCCCCCGGCACCCTCGGCCACCTCGCCGATCTCCGTCCGGGAGAGCGTCGCCACGTCGACGGCGAGCTTGCCGAGCGCACCGGCCGTGAACGCCAGCGCTCCCGCCAGATCCGCCACCGGGGTGCGCAGCACGTGCCAGGGCAACGACGGCTCGGCCAGCCCGAGTTCCCGGGCGTACGCCGCCACCAGGGCCGGCGGATCGTCCGCACCGTACGCCGCGAACGCCGCCAGCGTCCCGGCCGCGCCGCCCAATTGCGCGGGCAACCCCGCCCGCACGGCCCGCAACCGGTCCCGGGCGTCGAGGACCAGGGCGCGCCACCCGGCCGCTTTCAGACCGAAGGTCGTCGGTACGGCGTGCTGCGTGAGCGTGCGGCCGGGCAACACGGTGTCCCGGTGGGCGGCGGCCAGCCGGGTCAACTCCCCAGCCACGCGGTCGAGTTCGTCCAGGGTCACGTCCAGCGTGCGCCCGGCCACCAGCATCAGGGCCGTGTCGAGGATGTCCTGACTGGTCGCGCCCCGGTGGACGTACGGGCCGTACTCCGCCGGGACGGCCGCCGTCAGGTCGGCGACCAGCGGGATCACCGGGTTGCCCCCGGCGCGGGCCCGCCGCGCGATCTCCCGCGGGTCGAAGGAGTCCGCCACCGCGGCCGCCGTCACGGCCCCGGCCGCACCGGCGGGCACCAGGCCGAGCGCGGCCTGCGCCCGCGCCAGCCCCGCCTCCGCGTCCAACAGGGCTTGCAGAAAAGCCTCTTCGGACGTGGTGCGCGCGGCGGCCGCACCCTCGCTGCCGGGGTCGAACAGACTCACGTGAACTCCAGGAAGACCGTCTCGCCCTCGCCCTGAAGGCGGAGGTCGAAACGGTACGTGCCGCCCGCCTCCGCCCGTGCGACCAGCGTGTCGCGCCGCGCGTCCGGCAGCCGGGCGAGGAGCGGGTCGGCGGCGAGCGCCGCGTCGTCGCCGGGCAGGTAGACCCGGGTGAAGAGGTGGACGAGCAGGCCCCGCGCGAAGACGCAGACGCTCAGGTAGGGCGCCCCCGTACCGCGCGCGCCGGGCCGCAGCGTGCGCACGTACCAGTGGCCGTCCGCGTCGGTCTGGACGCGGCCCCAGCCGGTGAACTCCACGCCGTTGCGGCCCAGATGGCCGCCGTTCGCCGGGTCGCGCCGCATCGAGCCGTCGACCCGCGGCAACCGGCCCCCGGGGTCGGCGCCCCACACTTCGAGGAACGCGTCGGGGACCGGCTCGCCCGCGCCGTCGTACACGTACCCGTGCACCGTGACGGTGTCCGGGTGCCCGACGGGTGCGACGTCCCCGCCACCGGGGAAGGGCAGCGCGTACCCGTAGAACGGTCCGACCGTGTGCGAGGGGGTGGGCAGAACGCTCTCGGGGCGGCCCGTGTCGATTTTCGTCATGGCTGGTCAGCGCCCCTCTTCTATCCATGTGGCGGACGGGCCGTCGAGCACGATGTCCCAGTGGTAGCCCATCGAGAACTCCGGTACGGAGAGGCTGTGGTCGTAGGTGGCGACCAGGCGACGGCGGGCGGAGTCGTCGGTGACGGACTGGATGATCGGGTCGTAGGGGAACAGCGGATCGGCGGGGAAGTACATCTGGGTCACGAGCCGCTGGGTGAAGGCCGGGCCGAACACCGAGAAGTGGATGTGCGCCGGGCGCCAGGCGTTGACGTGCTGGCCCCACGGGTAGGGCCCGGGCCGGATCGTGGTGAAGCGGTAGCGGCCCTCGGCGTCGGTCAGCGCCCGTCCCACGCCGGTGAAGTGCGGGTCGAGCGGGGCGGCGTGCTGCTCGCGCCGGTGGGCGTAGCGGCCGGCCGCGTTCGCCTGCCAGACCTCGATGAGCTGGCCGCGGACCGGGCGCCCGGCACGGTCGAGGAGGCGGCCCGAGACGGTGATCCGCTCACCGATCGGCTCGCCCGCGTGCTGCCGGGTCAGATCGGCGTCGAGCGCGGTGACGTCCCGTTCGCCGAAGGCGGGGGAGCCGAGCTCCACCAGCTCGGGGTCCCGCGCCACGTCGATGGCGACCAGCGGCTGTTTCGGGTGGCGCAGGACGGACGAGCGGTAGGGGGCGTAGTCGCGGCGCGGATGGTGCTCGACGGGCGCGCCGCCGGCGATCCGCTTCTCGTACGCGGCGCGCGCGGCGGCCATCTCCGCGTCGATGTCGTGCTGGGTGAGAGCCATGGCGAGGACCCGTCTCTAGGGATTGCTCCGCTCAGGAAAATACTCAGCGCACTGAGTATGTGGCGAGCGTCCCACACGCTGCCACCAGGAAAGTAGGGAGTCAAGGGGTACTATCGCCAGGTCCGATATCGCTCAGTGCACCCGCACGGACCGGAGGTCCTGATGGCCGCGGTGGATCTGACCACCCACCCCGGGCACCTCGCCCGGCGACTCCAGCAGGCGCACTACCTGCTGTGGAACACGATGGTCTCGGAGGAGATCACCTCGCCGCAGTTCGCGGTCCTGAACACCCTGGTGGCCGAGCCGGGCCTCGACCAGCGGACCGTCGGCGAGCGGGTCGGCCTCGACCGGTCCACCATCGCCGAGGTGGTCAGCCGCCTCACCCGGCGCGCTCTGGTCGACAAGGAGCGGGACCCGGACGACGGGCGCCGCTGGCTGCTGCGGCTCACCCCGGACGGGCTGCGCACGCACACGAGACTGACGGTGCGCATCGCACGGATGAACCAGCTCTTCCTGGCTCCGCTGAGCGCCGAGGAACAGGCGCTGTTCTTCGGCCTGATCCAGCGGGTCGCCGACGCGGCGGAGGAGCTGCGCCACCCCACGGAGACCGCCGCGGCCCCCCGGCCCTGAGAGCTGCCGGCCGAGCCGGCTACTTCTTCGCGAACACCACCCACACCTGCCCCGGCGCGAACGGCACCGGCCGCCCGTCCGCGGTGAAGGCCGTGCCCCCGGCGGCGCCGGGACGGGACCACGTCGCGTCGTAGGCCCGCCCGTCGCGCAGCACCACGGCCCGCCCCGAGCCGACCGTGCGCGACAGCGGCGAGGTACTGCCCAGCTTGTCGTGGAAGCGGGACGCCTGGACATCCACGTACTGCACGACGACCGTCGCGGCGGCGAGCCGGGTGCCGCCCGCCGTCACGGCCGCGCGCCCGTCCATGCTCACCAGCCAGCGCCGCCGCGCCGCCGACCACGCGAAGCCGAACCGGGCCGAGGGGAAGCGCACCGTCCGCGCCGTCTGCGGCCGCCCGCCCGCCGGCCCCGCCGCGGCGAACCGGAAACCGGCCGCCGCCCCCGCGCCGGTACCCGAGACCGGCCGCCCCAGCCGCGCGGGCCGCAGATACAGGTTGTGCGGGGCGGGCTTGCCGCCGCCCCGGAAGTACGGCCCGCCGCTCTCGCCCGGGGGCGCCACCGCGCGCAGCGGCGCCGCGTCGATCAGCGGCCGCAGCAGGCTCTGCGCACCGGAGTAGGCGAGCGTGGGCCGGTCGAACTGGCGCAGCAGCTCCAGGTCGGTCTCCCGCGCGCTGCGGACCGGGCCGACGACGTCGGGGAGCCGGGAGCCGAAGACCGCCATCAGCCGGCTGAGCCCGCCCTCGACCTGTTCTGCGTAGACGATGTCGGCGGCCTCCAGACCGGTCTGCGGCCGGGCGGCGCCGACGTTGTCGATCTTCACGGCGAGGACCCGGGTGCCATCCGGCGCGGCGGAGCCGTTCGCGTCCGGGGGCGCCACCGGCTTGCAGGCCGCGACGGCCGCGCCGAGCACACCGGTGACCAGAGCACGCCTGCGCATCCCGTTCGTGTCCATGACCCCTGCATACCCGCCCGGAGCCCGCCCCACGTCCGGCCGGTCAGCGCAGTACGTCCGCCAGGTCGAACCGCATCGGTTCCTCCAGCTGCGCGTACGTACAGCTCGTCGCGGTCCGGTCCGGGCGCCAGCGGCGGAACCGGGCGGTGTGCCGAAAACGCGTCCCGTTCTCCATGTGGTCGTAGGCCACCTCGGCCACAAGATCCGGCCGCAGCGCCACCCACGACAGGTCCTTCTTGCCGGTCCAGCGGCTCGGCGCGCCCGGCATCCGGGACGCCTCGTGCGCCGCGCCGTCCGTCCACGCCGCCCACGGGTGGTCCGCGGCCGAGTCCATCCGCAGCGGCTCCAGCTCGGCGATCAGCTCGGCGCGCCGCTTCATCGTGAACGCGGCGCAGACCCCGACGTGCTGCAAGGTGCCCGCGTCGTCGTACAGGCCGAGCAGGAGCGAGCCGACGACCGGGCCGCTCTTGTGGAGCCGGTACCCGGCGACGACGCAGTCCGCCGTCCGCTCGTGCTTGACCTTGATCATCAGCCGCTCGTCCTGCCGGTAGCGCAGGTCGAGCGGTTTGGCGACGACCCCGTCCAGACCCGCGCCCTCGTACTGCGCGAACCAGCGCCCCGCCAGCTCGTCGTCGGTCGTCGCAGGCGCCACGTGGACCGGCGCGGTGACGTCCGCGAGCGCCTCCTCCAGGCGCCGCCTGCGCTCGGTCATCGGCGCGTCCACGAGCGCCTCGTCACCGAGCGCCAGCACGTCGAAGGCGACGAAGGAGGCGGGGGTGCGCTCCGCGAGCGTGTGGACCCGGGAGGCGGCCGGGTGGATGCGCTCGCTGAGCGCGTCGAAGTCGAGCCGCCCGTCCCGGGCGACGACGATCTCCCCGTCCAGCACGCAGCGCTCGGGCAGCCGCTCCGCGAGCGCCGCGACCAGCTCGGGAAAGTACCTGGTCAGCGACTTGGTGGCGCGGCTGGCCAACTCGATCTCCGCACCGTCCCGAAAAACGATCGCCCGGAAGCCGTCCCACTTCGCCTCGTAGTGCATCCCGGCGGGGAGCGTGGCGGCGGACTTGGCGAGCATCGGCTTGACGGGCGGCATCACGGGAAGATCCATGTCCCGATTCTGTCCCCTGTGCCCGCTCATCGCCCGGTATGCGCCGTATGTCCCTTCCGCCTAGCGTGGGGCCATGGGCAGCAAGGGCGCGGCAGTGGAGCTGGAAGTGGGCGGGCGGACCGTGCGTCTGTCCAGCCCGGAGAAGGTGTACTTCCCCGAAGGCGGGGCGTCGGGGTACACGAAGCTGGACGTGGCGCGGTACTTCCTGTCCGTGGGGGACGGCATCCTGCGCGCGCTGCGCGAGCGCCCCACCACGCTGGAGCGCTACCCCGAGGGCGTCACCGGCGAGTCCTTCTACCAGAAGCGGGCCCCCAAGAACCTCCCCGACTGGACGCCGACCGCCACCATCGCCTTCCCCTCCGGGCGCACCGCCGCCGAGATGTGCCCCACCGAGGTCGGCGCCGTGCTCTGGGCCGCCCAGTACGGCACCCTCACCTTCCACCCCTGGCCGGTGCGGCGCGGCGACCTCGACCACCCGGACGAACTGCGCATCGACCTCGACCCGCAGCCCGGCACGGACTACGCCGACGCCGTCCGCGCCGCTCGCGAACTGCGAGCCGTGCTCGACGAGTTCGGCGGGCTGCGCGGCTGGCCCAAGACCTCGGGCGGCCGCGGCCTGCACGTCTTCGTGCCCATCGAACCGCGCTGGACCTTCACCCAGGTGCGGCGCGCCGCCATCGCCGTCGGCCGGGAGCTGGAGCGCCGGATGCCCGGCGCCGTCACCACGGCCTGGTGGAAGGAGCAGCGCGGCGAGAAGATCTTCGTCGACTACAACCAGACGGCCCGCGACCGCACCATCGCCTCCGCCTACTCGGTCCGCGCCCGCCCGCACGCGCCCGTCTCCGCCCCGCTCACCTGGGACGAACTGGGCGACGCCGAGCCGCGCGACTTCGACATCACCACCATGCCAGAGCGGTTCGCCGAGGTCGGCGACCTGCACGCGGGGATGGACGACGAGCACCACAGCCTGGAGGCGCTCCTCGAACTCGCCGACCAGGACGAGCGGGACCGAGGCCACGGCGATCTGCCCTACCCGCCCGAATATCCGAAGATGCCCGGTGAGCCCAAGCGCGTACAGCCGAGCCGGGCCAGACACCAGGCCTGACCCGGCTCGGCTCACGGACGTGAACTCACGGACGTGAACTCACGGACGTACTACGGCAGTTCCTTCACCCGCACGTCCCGGTACGAGACGACGTCCGAGGTGCTGTGCACCTGGAGCCCGACATAGCCGGAGGAGTACCGCCGGCCGTCCGTGCCCGGGTCGTCGCCCCGAGGGGGCTCGAAGACCTGGCCACCGGTGTTGTCGAACTCGTTGATCAGCACACCGTTGCGGTAGACGGAGAAGTGCTGGTCCACCACCTTGACCTCGTACTCGTTCCAGGTGCCCTTCTGGGTGACGCCCGCGCCCGCGAGGCCGACCCGGTCGAAGCCGTAGACCGAACCGGTCTTGTACATGTCGCCGCTCGGGCTGTCGAACACCTGGATCTCGTGCCCGTACTTGATGGCCGCCCACTCCGGCCTCGGCTCCTCGGGGTTGCCGTGCACCCACGGGAAGCGGACGAAGACACCGCCGTTGGCGTTGCCCGTGCCCGGGGCGTCGTCGCGCCACTGGAGCTTGAGCGAGTAGTTCGCGTACTTGCGCTGCGGGAACCAGAGCATGCCCATGCCGTCCACCGTGGTGCTGCTGGTGATCGACCCGTCGGCGTTCAGCTCGAACTTGCCGCCGCCGACCTGCTCCCACTTCGCGAACTGCTCCTGCGTGCCGTCCAGGATCTTGGTGTAACCGTCGGTCTGGCCCGGCGTACCGATCGGGGACTGCTTCGCCGCCTTGTTGATCTTGTTGTACTCGCGCTGGTCGATCGCGCCGTTCTTGAGGAGCTTGTCGGTGACCGTCTTCACGTGCTTGACGAACAGCGCGTGCGACGACCAGTCCTTCTCGTCCTCGATCAACTCGCCGATCCGGCACCGGTTGTCGGTGACACGGTTCGGAATGCCGGTGTCCGTCGTGCCCACGAAGACCGTGGACCGCTCGTCGAACTCCGGGCAGTTGGGCGCCGGGACGCCGCCGCCCGAGGCGACCGCGAAGACGAACTGCGTCGCCTGCGAGGTGTTGCCCGCCTTGTCGCTCGCCCGGTAGGACACCGCGTGCGCGCCCGCCCGGTCCACCACCACGGGGGCGGTGTACGCGAGGTAGGGGCCGCCGTCGAGCGAGTACTCGATCTTCGCCACGCCGGAGTCGTCGTCCGCCGCGGTCACGGTGAGCTTGGCGGTGTTGATGTACGCGCCGTCGGAGTTCTTGTCCCCGGCGACGGAGAGCGACACCGTCGGCGCCGTCGTGTCCTGGGCGGGCGGCGCCACGACCGTGAAGTCGACGGACTTCTCGGCCGCCGCGTTGCCCGCCTTGTCCGCGGCCCGGTAGCGCACCGTGTAGCTGCCCGGGTCGTGGACCATGACCGGCGCGGTGTACGGCTGCCAGGCGCCGTCGGCACCGAGCGCGTACTCCACCGTGTTGACCCCGGAGCCGGTGTCCGAGGCGGAGACCGTCACCGTGGCCATGCCGAGGTACGCGCCGGAGGCGTCCTTGTCACCGGTGACCGTCGCCGAGGTCTCCGGCGCCGTCGTGTCGTCGGTGTCCGGGGCGACCACCGTGAAGTCGAGGGACTTCTCGGCCGCCGCGTTGCCCGCCTTGTCGGTCGCCTTGTACGTCAGGGTGTGCGCGCCGACCTGGTCGACGACGACCGGGGCGGTGTACGGCGTGTACGCGCCGCCGTCCAGGGCGTACTCGATCTTGTCGACGCCCGAGCCCGCGTCGGTCGCGGTGACCGAGACGGCGGCCGAGCCGACGAACGCGCCGTCGGCGTCGGTCTGCCCCTCCGCCTTCGCCGAGGTCTCCGGCGCGGTCGTGTCGTCACCGCCGCCCCCGTCCGTCACCACCAGGACGCCCTGCATGGAGATGTGGCCGGGGATGGTGCAGTGGTAGTGGTAGCGGCCGGGGGAGAGGGTGACCTCGGCGGTGTGCTTGCCGCCCTGGTCGTCGTTGGGGTTGGCCAGGATGTTCAGCGGCACGTCGTTGTTGTACTCGGGGTCCGACACGTCGAACGTCAGCGTGTGCGGCATGCCCGTGGTGTTGCCGGTCGCCGCGCTGTTCTCGAAGACGATCGTCGCCTTGCCGGCCACCGCCGTCGTCGGCGCCGAGCCGTACTTCGTGATGTCGTCGCCGGCCGTCCAGGTCAGCACCTGGTCGGCCGCCGCGCCGGGCGCGGGCGCCGCCGTGGCGGCGGGCAGCGCACCGAGCCCGAGACACATCAGCACGGCGGCGAGCAGCACCGTCAACAGCCGGTGTGCGCGCGGTGGTTGTGGATGGCTTCGCATGATCATCAACCCTTCCCGACCAGCTGGCCGGCGGCCGGGGTGGCCTCGCCGCCGGTGTAGGTGACCTTCCACAGCGCCGACTTGGAGTCGGAGGTGAAGAAGCCGCGCCCGTAGTCGAGGACGTACAGCGCGCCGTCGGGACCGAACTTCCAGTCCATGAGGTTCTTGATGCCGTCGTTGCCGACCGGGATGATCTTCTTCAGGGACTCGGAGTGGACCGGGATCGAGCCGTCGCCGTGCGTCTTCGGGTCCGTGAGGACCGCGTTGCGCGGCTGGCCGTCGTCGTAGAAGTCACCGACGAACCACTTGCCGTCCCAGTAGCTCGGCCACTTGCCGGCGTTCGGGACCGACGCGTCGTAGCGGTAGACGGGCCCGTCCATGGCCGCCTGGCCACCGCCCTTGAGCCACGGCAGCAGGTACTTCGCCTCGGACTGCTTGTACGAGGGGACCCCGCTCGCGTCGCGCGGATAGTCCGGGGCGCCGCCCTGCGGTGAGTACCAGATGTTGTTGCCGGTGACCGGCGGCAGGTTGACGAGACCGTCGTTGTTCGGCGACTCGTTCTTCGGGTGGTCGCAGTCGTACCAGCCCAGCGGCTTCGTCGGGTCGGGCAGATTGCGGTCGCGGTAGGGCTGCTTGTTGCCCATGCAGTACGGCCAGCCCCGGTTGCTCGGCTTGGTGATGACGGCGAACTGGTCGTACTTGGCCGGCCCCCACGTCGTCGACGGCTCACCGGCGTCCGGGCCGACCCAGCCCGCGTACAGCGTGTCGGTCTTCTTGTCGACCGAGATGCGCGCCGGGTTGCGCACGCCCATCACGTAGATCTCGCCGCGGGTCTTGCCGCCGCCCTCGGCGGTCTCCTTGCCGGTGAAGAGGTTCCCCTCCGGCAGGGAGTACGTCCCGTCGTCCTCGGGGTGGATGCGCAGGATCTTGCCGTTGAGGTTGTTGGTGTTGCCCGCCGTGCGGCGCGCGTCGGCGAACGAGACACCCTTGTAGTTCGGCTGCGGGTTGTTGCCCGAGTAACCGTCGCTGAACTGCGAGGAGTTGTTGTCACCGGTCGCGATGTACAGGTTCCCCTTGGAGTCCCAGGCCATCCCGCCACCGGCGTGGCAGCAACTGTGCACCTGCACCGGCCACTTGAGCAGCACCTTCTCGCTGCTGAGGTCCAGCTTGTTCGTCGCCAGGTCGAGCGTGAACCGCGAGACCTGCCGCTGAGCCATCTGCTTGTCGCGGTCGAGCCCCGAGTGCGGCGTGTAGTGCAGGTACACCCACCCGTTCTGCTCGAACTCCGGGTCCAGCTCGATCCCGAGCAACCCTTCCTCGACCTTGACCAGTTCGTCGCCGCCGCCCTTGTTGCCGAAGACGGTCAGCGCCCCGGCGAGCGTCACCTTCTTCGTCTTCGGGTCGTAGACGTGGATCTGGCCGGTGCCCTTGCCGACGTTCGGGTCGTTCCAGTCGGTGACCACGGGCTGCGAGGAGTCCGCGCCGCCCCGGCCGATGTAGAGGATGCGGCCGTCGGGGGCGGTGACGAGCCCGTGCGGCTCACCGATCTGGTCGTTCTGCCCGGCCTGGTTGGGCTGGGTGAGGCGCTCCGCCTTGTAGTTGGCGTCGATCGCGGCCTTGCAGTCGGCGCGCACGATCCGTGACGTCCACAGCAGCGCCCCGCGCAGGTGGTCGCGGAAGTCGGCCTCGTCGAAGGAGGCGACCGTGCCGCCCATGCCGGTGTAGAAGGACCGGCCGCCGTCGTAGTCCCGGCACCACGAGACCGGGTGGTCGGCGCCGTTCGCGCCCTCGCCCGGCTTGTACGTGGACTCGTTGACCCGGGCGACCGTGTGCACCTCGCCGGACGGGTTCTTCGCCCAGTTCAGCCACTGGTCGGGCCGCTTCCACTGCACCGGCAGGTCCTTCGTCGCCGGGTTCTGCCGGTCGCCGACCTCGACGGTCGCGCGCTGCACGGCGGCGGGCGACGAGCCGGCGGGCCGGGCCCCGATCAGGCCGGTGAACCAGTCCGAGTACGGCTCGGCGCGCGCCGCGTCATGGATGCCGACGAAACCGCCGCCCGCCTCCATGTACGTCTCCAGGCCCGCTTCCTGGTCGGCGTCGAGGACGTCGCCGCCGCCGGTCAGGAAGACGACGGAGTTGAACCGGCCCAGCTTCCTGGCGTTCGTGAAGACGGCGGCGTCATCGGTCGCCGTGATCGTGAACCGCTGGTCCGCGGGGCCGGACGCGCCGATCTTCTCGATCGCCTCGATGCCCGCGTTCACCGTCGGCGCCTCGTCACCGCCGGCCGCCGAACCGTAGAAGACCAGCACCCGCGGTGCGGCACCGCCGGGCGGTGACGTGATGGACATCGTTGTCACGGACGGCTCCCGGTCCGGGTGCGCGCTGGCGGCGGGGCCGCTCAACAGCCCGGCGGCCAGCGCACCCGCGGCGATCCCGGCCGCCGTCAGGCGCCCGCGTCCGCTTCTGCTCGCTCTGAACTCTCGTACGGGCAACGGCTTTTGATGCGGTGTTCGCCGCATGTGTTCACCCACCCCTCATAGGACGCAGCACAGCGCGGTGAAAACTAGACCTCTTTGCATGGTTCGCCAATAGGTATGACCGCGATTCCACAAACTTTGTCCTGAGTGTGGATAAACGAAGATCACCTGGCTACCGTGCTCACCGCGACGTGAACGCCCGGACGAGGTTGGGGAGTTGGTTGTGACGGTGGACCACGGTGAACTGCGCGACGGACCGGACCGGACGAGCGAGCGGGACCGGCGCGCGCTGAGCCGGCGCATGCTGATCGGCGGCGCGGTGGCGGCGACCGCCGGCGTGACATCGTTGTCGATCGCCGCCTCGGCCCCGGAGGCCGCCGGCGCCGACACCCCGCCCCGCACCGCCCCCGCGGGCGGCGAGGTGAGGCACCTGACGATGTACGCGGAGAAGCTCGCGGACGGTCAGCTCGGCTACGGCTTCGAGAAGGGCAAGGCGTCGATCCCCGGGCCGCTGATCGAGCTGAACGAGGGCGACACGGTGCACATCGAGTTCCACAACCTCACCGACGTCGACGCCAGCCTGCACGTGCACGGCATGGACTACGAGATCTCCAGCGACGGTACGCGGATGAACCGCAGCCACGTCGAACCCGGCGGCAGCCGCACCTACACCTGGCGCACCCACGCGCCGGGCCGCCGCAAGGACGGCACCTGGCGCCCCGGAACCGCGGGCTACTGGCACTACCACGACCACGTCGTCGGCACGGACCACGGCACGGGCGGCATCAGGAAGGGCCTCTACGGCCCGGTGATCGTGCGCCGCAAGGGCGACATCCTGCCCGACCCCGGCAAGACGTTCACCATCGTCTTCAACGACATGACCATCAACAACAAGGGCATGCACGAGGCGCCGACCTTCGAGGCGACCGTAGGCGACCGCGTGGAGATCGTGATGATCACGCACGGGGAGTACTACCACACGTTCCACATGCACGGGCACCGCTGGGCGGACAACCGTACGGGCATGCTCGCGGGCCCCGACGACCCGACGCAGGTCCTCGACAACAAGATCTGCGGCCCCGCGGACTCGTTCGGGTTCCAGATCATCGCCGGCGAGGGCGTCGGGGCCGGGGCGTGGATGTACCACTGCCACGTCCAGAGCCACTCGGACATGGGGATGGCAGGGCTGTTCCTGGTGAAGAAGGCGGACGGCTCGATCCCGGCGTACGACGAGCCGCACCACTGACGCGGGCTCGGCCCCTACAGGTCGGCGGCCCGGTGCGTCACTCGGCCGCCGGACACGGTCAACCGCACGGGCAGCTGCGGCAGTTCGGTCGCCGCCACGGCGGCCGGGTTCTCGGCGAAGACCGACAGGTCCGCCCGGAACCCGGCGGCCAGCCGCCCGGCGACCCGCTCCTCCCCGGCGGCGTACGCCGGGTCGACCGTCATCGCCCGCAGCGCCTCCAGGCCACCGAGCGCCTGCTCCGGGCCGTGCGGCGGCAGCGACAGATCGCGGCTGGGACGCCGGTGCCGGGCGCCGGCCAGCACGCCGAGCGGCGCGTACGGCGCGATCGGCCAGTCCGAGCCCAGCACGACACGGGCCCCGGCGTCCCGGAGGTCGCGGCAGCGCCAGGCGCGCCCGGCCCGCTCCTCGCCCAGCCGCCGCGACCAGTTGTCGCTGTGGTCGGCGCGGGTGAAGTCGGTGCAGTGCGTGGGCTGCATCGAGGCGACGACACCGAGCCCGGCGAACCGCCGGACCGTGTCGTCGGGCACCGTCTCGATGTGCTCGACGCGATGGCGCACGGTGGCCGGGCCGCCGGCCAGGGCGTGCTCGACGGAGTCGAGGACGTGCCGCACGGCGGCGTCGCCGATGGCGTGGGTCGCGGTCTGTACCCCGGCGCGGTGCAGGTGGGCGACGACCCGCGTGTACGCGGCCGGTTCCGGCCAGAACGCGTGGGTCGACTCGCCGTGGCAGTCGGGCCGCTCCAGCCACGCCGTGCCGTTGTCGATGGTGCCGTCCATGAACAGCTTCACCCCGGCCACCTGCCACAACCGGCCGCCGGTGCCCTGGAGTTCGATGAGCGCGCGCAGCGCGTCGGCGTCGGCGCCGGGCTGGCACCACGGGGCGACGCGCAGCCGCAACGGCAGCTCGCCGGCCGCGTCGAGCTCGCCGTAGAGCGCGAGACTGTCGCCGTTGGCGTCCATGGCGTGGCCGCCGGTGAGGCCCGCGGCGGCCATCCCGCGCAGCGCCTGCGCGAGCCGCTCCCGCCGCGCCGCACGCGTGGGCCGCGGGGCGGCACGCTCCACGAGTTCGCACGCCGCCTCTTCGAGCAACAGGCCCGTGGGCCGCCCCTGCGCGTCACAGACGATCTCGGCCGACTGGTCGAAGGCGCGCGGCCCCTCGATGCCGGCCAGCTCCAGCGCACGCGGGCTCGCCAGGGCCGAGTGGGCGTCGAAGAGCTGGATGAACGCGGGGACGCCGTCGAGGACAGGGGCGAGCGCGGCGGCCTCGACCGGCCCCTCGCCGAACACGTTCGGGTCGAGCCCCCACGCGTGCAGCCACTCCCCGCGCGTCACCTCCCGTACCCCGGCGGCCAGGGCGTCCCGCACGGCCGCCAGGTCGGTGCAGCCGGAGAGGTCGATGCCGTGGGTCAGTTCGGCGCCGTGCACCGGGTGCAGGTGGCCGTCGACGAGCCCCGGGGTCACGACGGCGCCCTGGATGTCGAGGATGTGCGTGCCGGGTCCGGCGAGCGCGCGGATGTCCTGGTCGTCACCGAGGGCACTGATCATGCCGTCGGTCGCGGCGAGCGCGGTGTGCCGCAGGAACGCGCCGCCGGCCGGGTCGAACAGCCGGGCGTTGAGAAGGATCAGCTCGGGGTGCATGGGATTCCTGCCTTGGGGGAGTAGGGGCCGGGCGGCGCGAATGTCGGGGGCGGCGGCGCTACGGCCCCAACGCCCCGTACTCCAGCCCGAGTTCACGCTCCGCCCAGGTGACCGCCATCCGGGCGACCGGCCGCGGCAGCTCGTCCGCGCCGGCCCCGCCGTCCGCCCCGAGTCCGTCCAGGACGACCAGGATCTGGGAGGCCACGACCGGGGGTTCCTCGCGGGTGCGGAACTCGCCGCGTGCCACGCCGTCCGCGAGGAGCCCGGCGAGCCGCCCGCGCCACGCCGTCTCCTGGTCGACGAGGCGGGCGCGCAGGGCGGGGCGGTACCGCCGCAGATGCCGGGCGTTGATCCACAGCCGGCTGATGTCGTTCCAGGCCGGGCCCGAGGTCCGGGCGAGGAAGGCGGCCAGCCGCTCGGTCGCCGGGCCCTGCGGCGCGGCGACCGGGAGCAGCGCGTCGAGTTCGCCCGTGGCCGCGGTCCCGAACGCCTCCGCGACCAGCTCCTCCGCCGAGGGGAAGTAGTGGCTGACGAGGCCGGGGCGCACGTCCAGCTCCTCGCCGATCCGGCGCAGCGTGATGGCCTCCAGACCTTCGGAAAGCGCAATATCTGCTGCCTTCGCAACGATTTCCGCACGTCTGGTCGCGGGAGACTTTCGAATTCGCTTGCCTGGAGCCCTTGACGACATGCCCGTCACGTTATTGAGTGTGCGACCAATAAGCAAGCAGACGGGTCGGCACACAACCGGCCGCACCCCGGAGGGCCTGATGGCATCCACGCTTCCCGACCCGTACCCGGACACCGAGGGCGCCGCCGTGCCCGCCTCGGGCCGCACCGGCAGCCGTATCGAGGCCCACGGCATCGACCACATCCCCGACGGTGAACGGCACGGCCGGGCCCGCGACTTGTTCTCCGTCTGGGCGGCGGCCAACGTCAACTACCTGAACCTGGTGGTCGGCGGCGCCCTCGTCCTGATGGGTCTCACCCTGGGGCAGGCCCTCGCCGTGCTGGTCGTGGGCAACGCCTTCTGGGTGCTGACCGGCCTGCTCGCCGTGTCCGGACCGGCCGCCGGCGCCCCCAGCGAGGTCATCACCCGGGCCCTGTACGGCGTGCTCGGCAACCGCGTCAACAACGCCGTCACCGGCTGGATGATCTCCGTCTGCTACTTCGCGCTGAACCTCTCGGCCGCGGCCGTGGCCGCCTTCTCCCTGGTCGAGAAGGCGGGCGTGCCGGCGGGCACCGGCGTGCAGGTCGCCGTGGTCGTCGTCATCGCCGCGCTGACGCTCACCATCAGCGTCTACGGCCACGCCGTCATCGTGAAGCTGTACCCGGTGATCACCCTCGCCCTCGTGGCCGCCTTCGCGCTGGTCGGCGTCGCCGTGGTCCGCCACGCCGACTTCTCCTACACCCCGGCCCACCACCTGGGCGGCGCCGATCTGTGGGCGACGGTCCTCGCCGGGACCACGCTCATCGCCGCCGGCCCGCTCTCCTACACCACCAGCGCCGACTTCTCTCGCTATCTGCCGCCCACCGTGCGCACGCGGGCGGTCCTCGGCTGGACCGCGCTCGGCGGCTTCCTGCCCAGCGTGGCCGTGGGCGCCCTCGGCGTGCTCGCGGCGACCACCGTCGACATGACCGACCCGCAGTCCGCCCTGGAGTCGCTGCTGCCCGCCTGGTTCGTCCCCGTCTTCCTGCTGGCCCTCGTGCTCGGCACCGTCGCCATCAACGCGCTGACCGCCTACAGCGCGGGACTCGCCCTCCAGGCGGTCGGCCTGCGCATCCGCCGCTCCGTGAGCGTGCTGTTCGACGGCACCGCCGCGGTGGCACTGACGCTGTACGGCCTGCTGATCTCGAACTTCCTCGACACCGTCAACAACGTCCTGCAACTGACCGTCGTCCTGCTCGGGCCCAGCATGGCGATCTACGCGACGGACATCGTCCTGCGCCGCAACCGCTACGACGGCCGGGCCCTCGGCGACGAGAGCCCCGGCAGCGCCTTCTGGTTCCGCGGCGGCGTCAACTGGTCCGGCGCCACCGCGCTGGCGGCGGGCTCGGCCGCCTCCGCCCTGTGCGTCGACACGCTCTACACGGGACCGCTCGCCACGGCCCTCGGCGGAGTGGACCTGGCGCTGCCGGTGGGCATGGCCGTGGCCTGCGCCTGCTACGCCGCCACCACGCGGCGCGCATCGCTCCCACCGCGCTGACGCGATCCCGTCGCACGGTGCTGCGCGCGGGCCGGGGCCGGGTGTAGACCATCGGGGACACCTGCCGACCCGCCACCCTGGGAGCCGAGTTGAGCAAGGACCGTACATACGACTACGTCATCGTCGGGGCCGGGTCCGCCGGATGCGTGCTCGCCGGACGGCTGAGCGAGGACCCGTCCGTGCGGGTCGCGCTCGTCGAGTCGGGGCCGCGCGACCGGGGGCCGGAGATCCGGATACCGGCCGCGTTCCCCAAGCTGTTCCGGACGGCCTACGACTGGGACTACACCACGCAGAAACAAGGCGCCCTGGACGACCGGGAGTTGTACTGGCCACGCGGGCACATGCTCGGCGGCTCGTCCTCGCTCAACGCCATGATGTGGGTGCGCGGACACCGCGACGACTACGACGCCTGGGGCGCGGCCGCCGGACCCGAGTGGGCGTACGACGCGTTCGTGCGGTACTTCCAGCGCGCCGAGCGGTGGGACGGGCCGCGACCCGAGCGGTCGGTCCACGGCACGCTCGGCCCGCTGCACATCGCGCCGCAGCGCCACACCAACCCCACCACTCACGCGTTCCTCGCCGCCTGCCGGGCCCACGGCCTGGACGAACTGCGGGAGCTGAACCAGGCCGACCACAGCGGCTGCGCCCTCACCCCGGTCAACCAGCGCCGGGGCCGGCGCTGGAGCGCCGCCGACGGCTACCTCAAGCCCGCCGCGCGCCGCCCCAACCTCGACATCCACACCGGCGCCCGCGTCACCCGCCTCGACTTCGACGGCACCCGCGCCGCAGGCGTCGTCGCAGGCGGCACGGCCGCCGGCACGCTGCATGCCACGCGGGAGGTGATCCTCGCCGCGGGCGCCATCGGCTCGCCGCAGCTGCTGCACCAGGCCGGCATCGGCGACCCCGAGACCCTCGCGGCCGCCGGCATCGACACCCGCGTCGCCTCGCCCGACGTCGGCCGCCACCTCCAGGACCACCTGTCCTACGCCGTCACCGTCCGCTGCCCGCGTCCCGTCTCCCTGACCGGCGCGGACACCCCCGCCAACCTGGCCCGCTTCCTGCTGGGCGGCCGCGGTCCGCTCACCTCGAACATCGGCGAGGCCGTCGCCTTCCTCGCGACCCGGCCCGGGCTCTCCGCCCCGGACATCGAGCTGGTCTACGCGCCCGTACCGTTCGTGAACCACGGACTGACCCCGCCGGCCGAGCACGGGCTCACGCTCGGCGTGGTCCTCCTCCAGCCGCGCAGCACCGGCCGCATCACACCGACGGGGGCGGGGCCCGGCGCCCGCCCCCGCATCGACCCCGGCTACCTGAGCGACGAGGAGGATCTGCGCACGCTCGTCGCGGGGGTGCGCCGGGCCGAGGAACTCCTCGCCGACGACGCGCTGGCCCCGCTGCACGCGGGGCCGCTGGCCGGATATCCGGGCGTCGTCGACGACGCGGTCCTCGCCCGCTCGATCCGGGCCCGTGCCGAGACGCTCTACCACCCCGTCGGCACCTGCCGGATGGGGACCGACGCGGGGTCCGTCACCGATGAACGGCTGCGCGTGCGCGGCACCGAGGCGCTGCGCGTCGTCGACGCCTCCGTCATGCCGCGCATCACGCGCGGGCACACGCACGCGCCGACGGTCGCCCTCGCGGAGAAGGCCGTCGAGCTGATCCGCGAGGACGCCCGGAGCTGACGCGCGGCGCGCCCCGGCCGGTCAGGAACCGACGCTCACCGTGAAGCGGCGCGGGTTGCCGTCGTTGGCCGCGCCCGACACGTCGGGCTGCCCGTCCGGGCGCACGTCGTCGTACGGGAAGGCGTACCCGATCGGCGAGTTGGCGTGCACGACGCGCGCCCAGTGGTTGGTCGTGGCGTCCTGGTAGTAGTCGCCTGAGCCCGCCCCGTTCGGCTGCTGGGGGTGGGTGAGCATGATGCTGCGGTTGAATCCGGCGGCGAGCCGGGCCAGCAGGCCCTTCTTGTCGTCGGAGTCGGCCGGGTTGTTGGTGAACGGCCCGTGGTTGCAGGTGAAGATGTCCTTGGACGTCGGCTTGGTGAAGGTGTGCCCGCCGTTGAAGGTGAGCGTGTCACCGCTGACCCGGCCGGTGAACACCCCGCGCCCGCCCTGCAGATCGATGCTGAGGTCGGTCGAGCGGTACTTCTCCCAGACCCGGTCGATGTAGCCGGTCCACAGGTCGCGGAACGGCATCTGGTCGGGCCGGTCGAAGTACGGCGCCATCAGGTTCTGCGGCGAGATGACCCGCAGTACCTTCCCGTCGCCGCCCCGGATGACGAGCTGGTCCCAGGGCTGCCCGTCCTTCGCGGCCTGCGCGGTGAGGTCCGCGGCGATCCGGTCGACGGCGCCGTCCGGCAGCGGGGCGACGGTGTGGGTGCTGTCGCCCTCCAGGTTCAGCCCGATCGGCAGGGCCGTCACCAGGTCGACGTAGCTGATGTTGGCGTACAGCTGGGCGGAGTTGAAGGTGAACTCGCAGAACGACCAGGTCTTGCCGTAGTTGGCGTCGGTGGGCGTGGCGAAGGCCGGTTCCACCAGGCCGGGGCCGGGGTTCAGGAAGAAGTCCAGCGTATTGTCGCGGACGAAGTAGATCCGGGCGCCGTACATCTGAGGCAGTGTCAGCACTTTCGGCGCGGAGCCGGCGCCGTTCAGCGGGATCGCGCAGTCCACGGGGAGCGGGGTCTGAGGGGCGCTCGGGGACGCGGGGCGGTAGAGGCTGCCGTCGGCGCGCAGCAGCACCCAGTTGCCCGAGGACTGCTCGTGGCCGGTGACGTAGGCGCGGACGGTGCCGGGCAACGACTTGTTCTGCAGGGCCAGTTCACAGGTGGCGGGCGCGGCGCCGGCCGTCCATGCCGGGACGGACAGGGAGGCGGCGGCGGTGGCGACACTCGCTCCGGCGCCGGCGAGGAACATCCTGCGCGATATCACGATCGCTCTCCAGAAGTGTGGGGGGATGTGTGGGGAGCCCCACTGTGGCGAGCACCACCGGGAGCGTCAAGAGTTATGACGGGGAGCGCTCCCAGCAATTGTTTACGTTCAAAAGGTGAAGCGAGGTGGGGGCGAGGCCGTTGGTCCGTACCTGCCCTGGTCAGAGCGGTGCGACGGCGGTTGTCGGTGGCCGGTGGAAGACTCGGAACTCCAGGAAGCAGCACCCTCGACGAGGAGGGCACCACCATGATCACCACGGATTCCGTGCACGGCGCACCGACCTGGCTGGACCTCGGCACCCCCGACCTGGACGGCGCCGTCGCGTTCTATGAAGGGATCTTCGGCTGGCGGTTCCAGGCCGGGGGAGCCGAGACCGGTGGGTACGGGATGTTCCGCCTCGACGGGAAGACGGTGGCGGGCGGCATGACCGTCACCCCGGACCAGGGCGCGCCCGCCTGGACCGTCTACTTCCGCACTGCGGACGCCGACGCCACCGCCAAGGCCGCCGAGCAGGCCGGCGGCACCGCGTTCCTCCCGCCGATGGACGTGCTCGACCAGGGCCGCATGGCGATCCTCGGCGACCCGGCGGGCGCCACCTTCGGCCTCTGGCAGCCGGGGCTCCACACCGGCTTCGGCCACGTGACGCAGGACGGCGGGCTGAACTGGGTGGAGCTGTACACCTCCGACGTCGCCGCGGCCGAGGAGTTCTACGGCGCGGCCCTCGGCTGGGGCACGTTCGACGTGCAGTTCCCGGGCGGCTCGTACACCACGGTCAACCCGGCCGGCCAGGACGAGCACGCGATGTTCGGGGGCATCGTCCCGCTCGACGCCGACGCCGACGCCGACGCCGACGCCGACGCCTCCGAGGCCCAGGCGGGCCCGCACTGGGTGCCGTACATCCATGTGCCGGACGTCGACGCGGCGGCCGCCGCGGCGCGCACACTCGGCGGCACGGTGCGCTCCGCGCCGGTCGACGTGCCCGGTGTGGGCCGCATCGCCAAGCTCGCCGATCCGTACGGCGCGGGCTTCGCGGTCATCAAGGGCGACCCCGAGCAGAAGTAGCGCCCGGGGCGGTCGGTGCCGCCGGCGCGTCGCGTTGATCGTTCGTTGATCCGTCGTTTTCCGCCGCGCGGCACCCTCGTCCTCATGCACGCGAACACCACCCTCCCGCCCGCCGGACCGACCTGGCAGGACCAGGCCCTGTGCGCCCAGACCGGCGGAGACTTCTTCTTCCCCGAGCCGGGCAGCTCCGTCCGCGAGGCCAAGCTGATCTGTCAGATGTGCGAGATCCGCCCGGCCTGCCTGGAGTACGCCCTCACGAACGACGAACGGTTCGGCGTCTGGGGCGGCCTCTCCGAGAAGGAGCGCCACCAGCTCAGGCGGACCTGAGCGCACCCGGCCGACGCCATCTCCACCCGGGGTTCCACCCCTGGGTCCAGGTGCGGACGGCCGTGTCACAGCAGGCTTGAGCACATGACAACGACCGAGTGGATCACCGACATCGCTCTCCTTCTCGTCGTCTTCCGGCAGCTGCGGGAAGGCCGGCTCGACCTGCGGACCTTCCTGATCCCGCTGGGGATCGTGGCCTTCGTGGCCTCCTCGTACCTCGACACCGTCCCCACCGCCGGGAACGACCTGGTGCTGATCGCCGTCCTGACGGCGGTGGGCGCCGCCCTCGGCGTCGGCGGCGGCCTGTGCACCCGGATCCGGACCTCCGGCGAACACCTCCTGATCAAGGCCGGAGCGGTCTCCGCGACCCTGTGGGTCCTCGGCATGGGCGCCCGGATGGGCTTCCAGCTGTGGACCGAGCACGGCGGCGCCGACGACGTGGGCCGGTTCAGCGCCGCCCACCAGATCACCAGCGAGCAGGCCTGGGTCGCGGCGTTCGTCCTCATGGCGCTCACCGAGGTGGTCACGCGGCTGGCCACGATCTACCTCCGTAGCCGCCGGGTCCGCCCGGCGGTGCCCGCCGGGGCCGTCGCATCCGCCGCGCCCGTTCCCGCCCACACCCGCTGACCGTGCGTTATCGTCTGGCCGTGCCCGCGACCGAGACCGATCCGTCCCCCGGCCCGGCCCCCCACGAGGGGGCCGGCCCGCGGCCGATCCCGGGACAGGACCTGCGCACGCAGTGGATCGCGAGCCTCGGCGTCATCGTCGCCGGAGCCCTGACGATCCGGCCCATGGGGCTCGGCGGCCGCGGCCTCGCCGTCGCACTGCTCTTCGCGGTCAACTGCCTGGCGCTGCTGGTCCGCCGGCTGCCCGAGGCCAAGGTGCCCCCGCGGGTCACCCTGGTCTGGCTGACGCTCGGCGTCCTCGCGGCGGCCGCGCTGATCGGCGTCAGCACCACCGGCACGGCGTATCTGTTCGCGTTCTTCATCGCCGGGCACACCGGCTACCGCCTCGAGCCCCGGCCGGCCCTCGTCCTCGCCCTCTTCTGCAGCCTGCTCTGCGCCGCCGTCCTGTACGCCCGGCCCGACCACGGCGGACAGGAGCTGCCCTGGGCCGTCGGCCTCGTCACGGGCGTCCCCGTCGTCATCGGCGTGGTCAACCGCAGCCGCAACCGCGCCATCCGGGCGGCGCTCGCCGCGGCCGAATCGGCCGAGCGGGCCGCCCGCGCCGAAGCCCGCACCGCCGTCCTGACCGAACGCGGCCGCATCGCCCGGGACGTGCACGACGTCCTGGCGCACTCGCTGGCCGGCATCAACATGCAACTGGAACTTGCCGACGCCCTGCTCGACACCGGAGACCTGGACAAGGTCCGCGAGGCCAACGACAAAGCGCACAGCATGGTCAAGGAGAGCCTGAAACAGGCCCAGTGGACCGTGCACGCGCTGCGCGAGGACGCCCTGCCGCTGGTGGAGAGCTTGACCGCGATGGTCGAGTCGTCCGGCCACCGCGACGCCCTCACCGTCACCGGGACCGTCCGCGAGGCACCGGCCCAGGTCACCCAGAACCTGCTGCGGATCGCCCAGGAGGCGCTGACCAACGCGGCCCGGTACGCGCCCGGCGGCCAGGTCGGGGTGGAGCTGGTCTTCGCCGCGGGTTCGACCACGGTGCGCGTACGCAACGGCCCGGCGACCCGCCCGGCGGCCGCCGCGGCCGGCAGCGGCATGGGACTGATCGGCATGCGCGAACGCGTCGCCCTGCTGGGCGGCACCCTTACCGCGGGGCCGGTCGTCGAGGGACCGGACCAGGGCGGCTGGCAGGTGGAGGCAGTGATCCCGCAATGAGTGAACAGAGTGAACAGCGCGAGAAGCAGCGGAAGCTGCGGGTGGTCGTCGCCGACGACCAGGCCGCCGTCCGGGAACCGCTCGCCGCGGTGCTCGGGCTCAGCGACGACATCGACGTCGTCGCGGCCGCCGCGGACGGCACCCAGGTGCTGGCGGCGGTGGCCGGGGCGGGGCCGGTGGACGTGGTCCTGATGGACCTGCGGATGCCGGTGATGGACGGTACCGAGGCGACCCGGCGGCTGAGCGAGGAGCATCCGCAGGTGGCCGTGGTCGTGCTGACCACGTTCGCCGACGACGACTCGATCCTGGCGGCGCTCAGCGCCGGGGCCCGCGGTTACCTGACGAAGAACGCGGGGCGCCAGGACATCGTCCGGGCCATCCGGGCGGCCGCCGCCGGGCAGTCCGTGCTCGACCGCGAGGTCCAGGACCGGCTGCTCGCCACGGTGCGGACCAAGGTGCCCGCGCCCGGCGGTGAGCTGCCGGGGGACATGACGCCGCGCGAGCGCGAGGTGCTCACCCTCATCGGGAAGGGCCTGCCGAACCGGGCCATCGCCGAACAGCTCTTCATCAGCGAGGCCACGGTCAAGACCCACATCAACAACCTCTTCGCCAAGGCGGGGATCCGGGACCGGGCCGACGCGGTGCGCCGGGCGATCGCGGCCGGCCTCGCCTGATCCCCGCCCGATGGCGAGGGCGGGTGCGCGCTCAGGGACCCGTCAGGGCGGCCAGCTCGGCTTCGAAGAGGAGGGCGGGGTCGAACCCCATCCCGGTGAAGTGCCCGGCCACCTCCAGGGACAGCACCCCGTGCAGCCGGGTCCAGACGGACAGGGCGCGGTGCAGGGCCGCGGGCGCGGCCGTGTGGCCGCCCGCCCACTGCCGGTGCGCGCCGATGTGGGCGTCGAAGGGCGCCGGGGGGCCGGCCTCGGGCAGTGCCGCGCAGGCGTCGAGCAAGGGGGCCATGATCTCGGTGGCGATGGCGGTGATGTCGTCGGGCGCGTGATAGCCCGGGACGGGGGTGCCGTAGACGAGGAAGTAGCGGTGCGGGTCCGTCAGGGCCCAGCGGCGCAGCGCGTGCGCCAGCGCGGCGAGCGCGGCGGCCGGCTCCACCTCGGCCGCGGACTCCGTCTCGGCGGCGGTGGAGCGGAAGAGGTCGGCGAGGCTGCGGTAGGCGTCCCGGACGAGCTCGGTGATCAGCTCGTCCCGGCCGGCGAAGTAGCGGTAGAGCGCGGGACCGCTCATGCCCATCCGCTTGGCGATCGCGTTGAGGGAGAGCCCGGTGGCGCCGGCCGTACGGATCTGGTCCCACGCGTGGTCCTTGATCTCCGCGCGCACCTGGACGCGGTACCGCTCGCGCGGGGTCTTCGTCTCCGCCATCGCCTGCCACCTCTCCGCGCGGCCACCGGATCCGCGGCATCGCGGAACCGTTAGAACCTATCACGATGGTGATGAGCGTTTTCTCGTACGACTACGTCGGGCCGCCGGTGCGCGTACCCGGCGCCCCGACGTAGTGGCGCGGCGGCAGGTCAGGCGGACGCCGCCCGGGCGGCCAGGCGCGCCTTGCGGGCGGCCAGCTTCTCGTCGAAC
This sequence comes from Streptomyces sp. NPDC006552, assembly GCF_040611655.1. Lineage (NCBI taxonomy): Bacteria > Bacillati > Actinomycetota > Actinomycetes > Kitasatosporales > Streptomycetaceae > Streptomyces > Streptomyces sp. NPDC006552. The sequence goes on along the minus strand of NZ_JBEXOS010000003.1, from coordinate 188,146 downwards.
TTCGAGGCCTCGCTGTCGAGCCCGCTCATGAACAGCCCGATCTCCTCCTGCGCCCGGAGCCCCTCGGGGCCGAGCCCGTCGATCTCCATGATCTTCAGGAACCGCAGCACCGGCTGGATCACGTCGTCGTGGTGGATGCGGATGTTGTAGACCTCGCCGATCGCCATCTGCGCGGCGGCCCGCTCGAAGCCGGGGATGCCGTGCCCCGGCATGCGGAAGCCGACGACGACGTCGCGCACGGCGCGCATCGTCAGGTCGGGGGCGATGTCGAACGCGGCCTTCAGCAGGTTCCGGTAGAAGACCATGTGCAGGTTCTCGTCGGTCGCGATCCGCGCCAGCATGCGGTCGCAGACCGGGTCGCCCGACTGGTGGCCGGTGTTGCGGTGCGAGATGCGGGTGGCCAGCTCCTGGAAGGCCACGTAGGCGACCGAGTGCAGCATCGAGTGCCGGTTGTCCGACTCGAAGCCCTCGCTCATGTGCGCCATGCGGAAGTTCTCGAGCTTGTCCGGGTCGACGGCGCGTGAGGCCAGCAGGTAGTCGCGCATGACGATGCCGTGCCGGCCCTCCTCTGCCGTCCAGCGGTGCACCCAGGTGCCCCAGGCGCCGTCCCGGCCGAACAGCGACGCGATCTCGTGGTGGTAACTGGGGAGGTTGTCCTCGGTCAGCAGGTTCACGATCAAAGCGGTGCGGCCGATCTCCGTGACCTGCGACTGCTCCTTGTCCCAGGCCTCGCCGTCCTCGAAGAAGCCGGGGAAGTTGCGCGCCGCGGACCAGGGCACGTACTCGTGCGGCATCCAGTCCTTGGCCACGCTCAGGTGGCGGTTGAGCTCCTGCTCGACCACTTCTTCCAGCGCGTGCAGGAGGCGTGCGTCGGTCCAGGTGGTCGACGAACCGAGGCGGGGGGAGATGACGGTCACGAGGGCTCCTGGGGGACGGAGGTACAGCGAGCGGTATTACCTACGGTGTCGTAGGTTACGTTGCCGTAGGTTAAGTGCTCGATAAAGAGTCGAGTCACGCTTGAAGCCCTCGCAGCCGGACTGAGAGGCACGTCACACACCCTTCCAGCTTCTCGAACTCCGAAATGTCCACCACGACGGGCTCATAGCCCAGCCCCGCGAACAGCTCCGCCGTCTTGGGGGCGCTCGCCGCCATCAGCAGCCGGTCGCCGCCGAGCAGGACGACATGGGCGCCCGCCTCCTCCGGCACGGGCAGGAAACGGGGGAAGAGCTGCGGGTGGTCCACCAACGGCTGGTACCCGATGACCGTCCCGTCAGGCAGTGCCGTCACCGCGGATTTCAGATGCAGCACCTTGCTGACCGGGACCGGCACCACGCGCGCGCCGAGCGGCTCGAAGGCGGCCCGCAGCTGCTGTACGCCCGCCGCGTCGGTGCGCCCGCCGCGCCCCACATAGAGCGTGTCGCCCACCTTCAGTACGTCGCCTCCGTCGAGCGTGGCGGGCTCCCACACCCAGTTCACGGAGCAACCGAGCCGTCCGACGGCCTCCTCGACGCCGGTGATCTCGCCGCGCCGCGACTCGGCGCCGGAGCGCGCGATCAGGGCGACGTTGCGGAAGACGACCACCGCGTCCTCCACGAAGACCGCGTCCGGACAGTCGTCGGCGGGCTCCACCAGGAACGTCTCCCAGCCGTGCGCCTCCAGCACGGCGACATACTCCTGCCACTGCGCGAGCGCGCGGCCGGTGTCGACGGGCGTCCGCTCCAGGTGCGTGACGAGCCCTTCCGCGAGACGCGGTCCAGGGCGGCGGACGAGGGCCTTCTGGCTGGGCACGGGTGGACTCCATGGCTGGTGCTGGTGCTGGTGCTGGTGCTGGTGCTGGTGCTGGTGCTGGGCCGAGGTTCGGGTGCGGGGTGACGGCGCTCATCATGCACAGCCCGCGGCCCGCGGCGGAATCCCTTGTCACGCGGCCGTCACCTCCCCTCCACCGGGCCGCCGCGGGCACCTCCGGTCCGGTCGAGGACCGTAGGCGGCCAGGGAGGCCAGGGCTCTGACTTCGGAGATGGGGAATTCAGCGGCGCCGAATCACGCGTCAGGCGCCGGAGTGCACGCCGATGCCGCCCGAAACGGTGAGGTTGTCTCCGGTGATGTAGCCGGCGGCGTCCGAGGCGAGGAAGGCCACGGCTTCGGCGATGTCGGTGGGAGCGCCGACGCGGCCGAGCGGTACGTCCCGGGCCCAGGAGCCGATCATTTCCCGGGAGACGCCCAGCTTGCTGTAGGCAGGGGTGTCGACCAGTCCTGGGCTGACGGCGTTGACGCGGATGCGGCGGGGGGCGAGTTCGAGCGCAAGAGACCGCATGAGGGGCAGCAGAGCCCCCTTGGCCGCTGTCATCGCGGCCCCGAGCCCTTCGGCGGCGCCCACGGTGAACACGACTGAGGCGCCCTCACTGAGGAGCGGCAGCGCCTTTTGCAGGGTGAAGAAGTTTCCCTTGACGTTGATGTCGAACAGGGCGTCGAAGGCGTCTTCGTCGGTCGATCCGATCGGGCCGGGGCGGGAGATACCCGCGTTCAGGAAGAGCAGGTCGAGGGAGCCGAGTTGCCGCCGCGCTCGGTCCATCGCCTGGTCGATGTCCGGCAGGGACCGCGCATCGGCTCGGACGACCGTCACGTCCTCGGGAAGTCCGGCGCCGGCGACATTGCCGAGGCCGGTGACCATGACGCGGTAGCCACGGGAGTGGAGCAGCACGGCGGTCGCTTTGCCGATGCCGCTGGTTCCACCGGTGATCAACGCTGTGGGTGCAGGCATGATGCGCTCCTTCTGCGTACTTCTGGGCGTGGGGCGGCTCTGTCCGTGGGGCAGAGTGGCACTGTGCCACTGTCGTTGGCAGCGCATGCCGACCTGGCAGTGACTGCCAAGTGTGATGTGACTGTCGGCCTGGCAGTGCTGGGTTAGTCTGGTGACATGAAGCAGGAAGCCACGTCAGCGACGGACGCACCGACCACGCTGTGGGACCGGACACGGCAGCTGGCTTCCCAAGAGATCCTCGAGACGGCGCTGCGCCTGTTCACCGAACAGGGCTACGACGAGACGACCATCGCTCAGATCGCCCGGGAGGCCGGCGTCTCCCAGCGCACCCTCTTCCGCTACTTCGGCACCAAGGAGGACCTTCTCGGGGGAGGCCAGGGCCGGTTCGGCCAAGTCCTGATGGACGCGATCAGCGAACAGCCCGTTGACGCCGGTGTCTGGGAGGTCCTGCGCGCGGGGGTCACTGCCGTACTGGCCTTGCACGAGAGCCGGGAACAGGCCCTGGAGCGGTTCCGCCTCCTGCACAACACCGCCTCGCTGCGCGCCGGTTGGCTCGAAAAGCGACTGCGGTTCCAGGAGAACCTGCTGCCGCTGATCGAGCCCCGCATGGACGCGGCTGCCGGCCACGAGGGCGCGAAGGCCCGCGCGGTGATCGCGACGGCGTTCGCGTGCCTGGATGCCGCATCGATGACATGGGTCGCCGATGACGGCGCGGGCGAGATCATGGACCTGTACGACGAGTGCCTGGCTGCGGTGCGCGGCTGACCCGCGGCGGCCGACCGGCCCGGAAACCTTGGACGGCAACGGGGCACATCCGCTGCCACGGACCGGGCCCGGCTCCGCCGGATCTCCCAGCTGGGGACAGACGGGCCACGCCGGCGTCATGCGCAACGACACCGATGACACGTCCGCCCGCGCCGATGCCACCCGCACCCCAACCCGGCCCAGGGGCGCGGGGAACTGCGCGCTCAACCCCCACGCACGCGCACGCCCCCGTGAACGGCGGGCGTCTCCGCCCCCTCCGATGCCACCCGCCCCCCAACCCCGCCCAGGGGCCCGGGGAACTGCGCGCCCAGCCCCCACGCACGCGCACGCACCCACTCAAAGCCGCAAGGAACCGCGCTCAGCCTCCACCCACCCGCCCCCGCGAACCTCGCCGAACCAGCCACCACCCCACCACGCACCCCACACCGACCCCAACCCCAACCCCCAGCACCACCACCGCTGCCCCCAGACCTCCCCACGCCCCCGGACCTCTCCCCGCCGACGCCCCCAGCACCACCACCCCCGCCCCCAGAACCGCCCCGAGCCCCTCCAGCCACACCCGCCCCACCCCGCGCCGGGCCGTCGCGCCCAGCGACCACGCGTCGCTGGCCACGAGGTACATCACCAGAAGCACGGCCACGCACAGGCCCTGCCACGCCCGCGTCTCACCGGCCGCCGCCAGGCAGACCGCCCCGCACGCGAGCAGCGAGGTCCGGTGCCGCGCCACCCGGTGCGACCAGCGGGCCGAGGCCAGCGAGGGCCGCCGGTCAAGGCCGGGCGCCGCCCACAGGGCGAAGACCGCCGCGCCGGCGAACACCACCGGCCGCACCACCCCGTGCGGCGTCTCCCAGGGCCGGGCCGCCCCCACCACGAGGGCGACCCCGAGGACGCGGACGGCCGCAGTCCGGGCCCAGTGGACGACATGGTCCCGCCAAGGCACCCGTCCATCGCGGAGCGTCATCGCGGCCGCCCTCCCACCCGCCCGGCGAGCAGCGGCGCCAGCGCCAGGTCGAGCGGCTCGCCCACGGTGTGCCGCACCACCGCAACCCCGCTGTCCCGCAGCGCGAACCGCATCGCGTCCCGGTCGGCGTGCCACAGCCGCAGCCCCAGCTCACCCGCCTCGTCACCCGGCAGGACCCGGGGATCGCCGCTCGGGATCTCCACGACGACCGGCCGCCGGGCCCGCGCCTGAAGGTCCCGCAGCACCTTCAGGATCCGGGCGTCGCTCAACGGCGTGAAGACGTAGACGAGGGCGCCCTCCGGGAGCGCGGGTGGCGGTACGCGTTCGAGGCCGGGCGCGTCGAACCGGTGGTCCTTGCGGACGTCGAGGACGCTCTCGACGATGCGGTAGAACGCGGCGTCCCCGGTCGCGGGCCGCAGCCAGCGCGTCGTACCGCCGGTCGAGACGACGCCGACGCGGTCGTGCGTGCGCAGATACGCCCGGGCCAGACCGGTGGCGGCGCGGACCGTCTCGTCCAGCGACGAGACGCCGGTGACCGGGTCGACGACGTCACCGAACGCGTCCAGCAGCAGCACGGTGTCGGCGGCCCGCTCGGCCGCGAACCGGTGCAGCTGCACGGTGCCCCGCCGCGTCGTCGACGGCCAGTGGATACGCCGCTGCCGCTCGCCCGGCTCCCAGGCGCGCACGCCGGCCATCTCGACGCCCTCTCCGGCCTGCGCCGAGGCGTGTTCCCCGAGCCGCTGCGGCAGCCGCGCCGGGATCGGCGTGAACCGGGTGTGCGCGGCGTGCGGGAACACCGAGACCTCCGGCGCGTCGACCCGTACGGTACGGCGCACCGTGCCCCCGGCGTCGTACACGTCGAGGTCCACGGGCCCCAGCGACCAGCGGCCCCAGCGCAGTGCGGTGTGCCGCAGCGTGACCGTGCGGGTCCCGGCCAGGACCTCGTCGAGCCGCAGTCCGGGGCCGAGCGTGACGCCGGGGTCCAGGCGGACGGCGCCGCCGTCGTGCGCCACCGTGATGCGCAGGGTGACGGTGTCCCCCTCGAAGCAGCGCCGCGGCTCCACCGTCACGGCCGTCTCGATCCGCCGGCCGTAGGCGCGCGGGAGCGACAGGGCGAGGAGCACCAGCGGCGCGGTGGCGAGCGCGAACAGCCACGGCTTTCCCGTGAGGAGCGCCGCGCCCAGTGCGACGACGGCCACGGTCAGCAGCCGCAGCCCCCGCTCGCCCGCCCGCGGACCGCCGGGCGGCGGCGCGGGCGCCTGGGCCGCCTCGGTCCGTCCCTCCAGGGCGCGCACCACGGCGGCGCCGGGCCGAGGCCCGGGCCCGGGCGGCGGCGTCATGACGGGACCGCGGCGGTGCGCCGTGTCGAGGGCGTCGCGACGGTGCCGACGATCTCCCGCACCACCTCGTCCGTGGAGACCTCCCGCACCCACAGCTCCGGCCGCAGCGAGACCCGGTGGGCGAGCGCGGGCACCGCCAGCGCCTTCAGGTCCTCGGGGATCACGAAGTCGCGGCCCTCCAGCACCGCGCGGGCACGGGCGAGCTGGACCAGGGCGAGCCCGCCGCGCGGGGAGGCCCCGATGCTGATCTGCGGGTGCGCGCGGGTGGCGCCGACCAGCGCGACGGCGTACGCGAGGAGGTCGTCGTCGATCTCGACGCGCTCCACCACGGCCCGCCACGCCACCACGTCGGCGGGGCCCGCCAGCCGGTCGAGGACGGCTTCGGGCGCCGCCCGGTCGACCCGCGCCCGGAGCATGGACAGCTCCTCGGCGGCCGCGAGATACCCCATCCGGACACGGAGCTGGAACCGGTCGAGCTGCGCCTCCGGCAGCGAGTACGTCCCCTCGTACTCCACGGGGTTGGCGGTCGCGATGACCATGAAGGGGTCCGCGAGCGGACGCGTCGCCCCGTCGACCGTCACCTGTGACTCGGCCATCGCCTCCAGGAGCGCGGCCTGCGTCTTGGGCGGCGTCCGGTTGATCTCGTCGGCGAGCAGCAGGTGCGTGAAGACGGGCCCGGGGTGGAAGACCATCTCACCGTTGCGCTGGTCGTACAGGGATGCCCCCGTGACGTCCGAGGGCAGCAGGTCCGGGGTGAACTGGATGCGGCGGAAGTCCAGGCCGAGCGTGGTGGCGAACGAGCGGGCGAGCAGCGTCTTGCCGAGCCCGGGCAGGTCCTCGACGAGCACGTGGCCGCCGGCCAGGACGCCCAGCAGGACGAGTTCGAGGGCGTCCTGCTTGCCCACGACGGCGCGGCCGACCTCGCGCAGCACGGCGCCGGCCTGGTCGCCGACCTGCCCGGGGGTCATGGGTCGGGGTGCGGAGGGCTGGGTCACGTCGTTCGTCCTCATCCTGCCGGGGGTGCGGGTCGGGTAGGGCTGCGGGGGGCGGCGAGCGCTTCGAGGCGGTCGACGAGGCGGCGCAGCACGTCGGCGGGGACGTCACCGTCGGGCCCGGTGCGGGGCGGCTCAGGACCGAGCCACGGCCACAGCTCCGCGCCGATCAACTGGGCGGCGCGCCGCGGCTGGTGGTCGAGCGAGATGTGGTGGTGCTCGGCGAGCACGGCCGCGAACAGGCGCCGCAGTTCGGGCCGGAGCACGGCACGGTAGTAGAGCGCGCCGTCCGGGCCGGCGGCCGTGCGCACATGGCTCCGCCACTCGCCCGTACCGGGCGCCCGCGCCCGCAGCAGCCGTACGTCCGCGCGCCGCCCGGAGTCGAAGGCGCCGGCTCCGGCGACGTACCGTGCGACGGCGAGCGCGGTGACGAGCAGCACGGCCGCGACGGCGCAGGCAGCCCCGGGACCGTCGACCAGCAGGAGCAGTACGACGGCGGAGCCGCCCATGACGCCGAGCAGCAGCAGGAGCTGACGGACCGGGAGGGCGGCGGGCCGCCGGTCCGCGGCGCCGCCGGGTTCTCCGGAGAGCGGGCTCACTGTGCGGCCTCCCGAGTGTCGAGGCGCGCGGCTTCCCGGGCGTCGAGCTGTGCGGCGATCTCTTCGAGGGCCTCGGCGGCGGCCGCGCGCTGGGTCTCGGCCATCGGGTGCGAGGAGTACCGCGCCTCCCGGAACAGGGCGGTGAGACGCGGCGCTGCCGGGCCCGTGACGAGCCCCCCGCGGGCGGCACGGGTCAGGAACTCGGCGGGGCTGTCCGAGGGGCGCCGGCCCACGCCGGAGACGGCGAGGGCCTCTTCCATGGCGGCGTAGCAGGCGATCACCGCGGCCCGCGCGTCCCCGCCGTCGGCCAGTGCCCGGCGCGCCGGACCCAGAGCGGAGAGGAGCAGCGCGCGGTCCTCGTCGTCCCCGGCCGCGGCCGGTCCGGTGCGGGGCGGTGGCGTCAGCAGCCCCCGGCGCCACCGCCGGCGGACCAGGACCGCGAGGAGAACCAGGAGCGCGGCGGCCGCGCAGGCGCCGACCGCGCCGAGGAAGGCGTACAGCCATGACGTGACCTGGTCGCCGCCGGCCGCCGGCGGCCCGCCCGGGTCCGTGCCGGGCAGCGGCGCGACGGTGGGGACCGGTGCGTCGCCCGGCGCCTTATTGGGCGGAGGGCCGTCCCAGGTGAAGCGGTGCAGGACCAGGGCGAGGACGCCGAGGAGGGCGGGCGCGGCCAGGAGGAGGCGGAGCGCGGCGAGCCGCAGTCGCTCCTCGGCCGGCGGCGTGCTGCGGCCCGCCTCGATCCGGGGGCGCAACCGGCGGGCGGCGACGGTGCACCCGGCCGTCCAGGCGGCGACCAGTCCGAGGGTCACAAGCCCGCTGTCGCCCAGCCGGCCCCTGCCGGGGCGGAGCAGGTCAGGGGCGCCGCGCAGCGCCCAGGCGGCCGCGGCGAGCACGCCGACCACGCCGACGGCGAGCACCGTCCCCCACCGGCCGGGCGTCGTCCCCCGCCCGTCCTGACCCCCGCGCACGTAATACCCCCCCCGCCGAGCGCGTCCCCCCGGACGCCTGTGCACCGCATCCTGGCACTCGCCGGTACGGCTGTCACCCGATTCCCTGCGTGCTGCACGTAGTTCATCCCGCATTCCGCCGGACGTCGGCGGGGCGGCCGCGGCGCTCAGCGCCCCCGAGGGCTCAGTACGCGTCCCGCAGCAGCTCCGCCAGGTCGCCGTCCAGGTCCACGTACAAGGACTCCTCGCCGACCGGCACCAGCGCCGCCGTGTCCGACAGGAAGCGCTCCAGCTCGCCGGTGCGGATGTGCACGATCGCGGTGCCCTCCACGGCGTGGAACTCCAGGACCGTCCGGTCGTACCCGTACGGACGCACGCGTACGTCCCCGGCGCCCGCGGTCTCGGTCAGTCCGGCGGTGAGCAGTTCGCGGGCGAACGTCCAGCGGACCTCGACACCCTCCAGCGTGGCCGGGGCCGGGAAGGACATGCACACCGCGAACGGGTCGCGCACGTCGTAGCCCAGCGTCGCGGGAATGCTCGCCATACGGGGCGCGGCGGCGACCAGACGGGCCTCTACGGCTTGCTCGATGACGAGGGACAACGCCAGCTCCTTGGGACAACTGCACGGACGACGAGGGTCGGACGGGCTCATGTGCATAGACGGCGGAAATGGGGAATCCGTGCACCTGTAGCCGGACGAAACACGAGTGACCTCTGTCACCGGTTTCAATCCAGGTCCGCTGGACGCCACCCGGATGGTGGACTACCTTCGCGCGCCATGACGCGACTGAGGACCCTGAGAATCCCGAGGACCCAGAGAATCCTGAACAACCGGCGGAGTGCGGGGCGCACGGGGGCGGTGGGACGGACGGCGGCGGCTCTGGGGGCGGCGGTCCTCGCGGCCGTCACCCTCGGTACGGCGCCGGGGCAGGCCGCCGCCCGGACGCCGGCGGAGGGCGCGCGGGTGCGGTGGCAGCCGCAGGACTCGGGGACCGACGCGCGCTTCCGGGGCCTCGCCGCCGTCGACCGGCACACGGCGTGGCTCGCCGGGAGCGCGGGCACGGTGCTGCGCACCACCGACGGCGGCGAGCGGTGGCGGCCGGTCTCGCCGCCCGGCGCGCAGGACCTGGAGTTCCGCGACATCGAGGCGTTCGACGCCCGGCGCGCGGTGGTCCTGGCCATCGGTGAGGGCGAGGCGTCCCGGATCCTGCGCACCGACGACGGCGGCGCGACCTGGACGGAGTCGTTCCGTAACACCGACCCGAAGGCCTTCTACGACTGCGTCACGTTCTTCGATCCCCGCCACGGCCTCGCGCTGAGCGACCCGGTCGACGGCAAGTACCGGATCGCGTCGACGCGGGACGGCGGGCGCTCCTGGCGGGTCCTGCCGGACACCGGGATGCCGCCCGCGCAGACCGGGGAGGCGGGCTTCGCCGCGTCGGGCCAGTGCCTGGTGGCCTCCGGCCCCAGGGACGCCTGGCTGGCGACCGGCGGCGGCGCGGCCTCCCGGGTGCTGCACTCCGCCGACCGCGGGCTGACCTGGACCGCGGCCCGGACACCGGTCCCGGCGGGCGATCCGGCCCGCGGCGTCTTCGGCCTCGCCTTCCGCGACCGCACGCACGGCATCGCCGTCGGCGGCGACTACAACGCGGGCGAACCCTCCCCGCGCGCCGCCGCGGTCACCGCCGACGCGGGGCGCACCTGGACCCCGTCGGCGCAGCCCCCGGCCGCCTACCGCTCCGGCGTCGCCTGGCTCCCGCGCAGCCGCTCCGCCGCGCTCGCCGTCGGCCCGACCGGCACCGACCTCACCACGGACGGCGGCCGCACCTGGCGCACCGTGGACGACGGTTCGTACGACACCGTCGACTGCGCCCGCGACGGCGCGTGCTGGGCGGCGGGGGAGCGGGGGCGGGTGGCCCGGCTCGGTTCGGGATCCCGGGCGCCGCACACGGCTGGCAGTTAGGTAAGCCTTGCCTAAGATCGTACAAGGTGCGCGGGACACCTCCTCCGATGGGTCTTCACCGGCGCCGTCGGAGGCCCGTACGACACCAGGAGCCGGCTTGCCGCACACCCCGGACACCCTCGCGCCCCGGCCGCCCGGCGATCCGGAGGCCGGCTACGCGGAACTGCGGTCCGCGACGCGGTTGCGCGAGATCCTCGGCGAGCCGCACCCGATCGTCATCGACAAGGTGCACCCCCGGCTCGACGCACGGGACCGCGCGTTGCTCGGCCGCTCACCGTTCTGCCTGCTCGCCACGGCCGACGCGCGCGGCACCTGCGACGTCTCGCCCCGCGGGGACGGCCCCGGGTTCGCCCGGATCGTCGACGACACCACGCTGGCCCTCCCGGACCGGCCCGGCAACCGCCGCGGCGACAGTTTCCACAACATCCTGCAGAATCCGCACGCGAGCCTGCTCTTCCTGATACCGGGCGCCACCGACGTGCTGCGCGTCAACGGCCGGGCCCGCATCCTCACCGACGCCCCCTTCTTCGACGCCATGACCGTCAAGGGACAACGGCCCGCTCTCGCGCTGCTCCTGGACATCGAGGAGATCTACCTCCACTGCCCGCAGTCGCTGCACCGCGCGGGCCTGTGGAAGCCCGGCTCCTGGGAGCGCGCCGCCGGCCCCGCGGGGACGGCCTCCTAGGCTGGCCCCATGCAGACGATCACGGGGGTCCCCGAAGGCTGGCCGGCGGACGAAGCGGCGGCGCGGGGGGTGCAGGACGCGCTGCGCGAGCGGGTCGTACGGGACGAGACCGGTCCCGCGCCGGGGGCGGGCACGGTCACCGGGATCGACGTCGCGTACGACGACGCGCGCGACCTCGTCGCTGCCGCGGCGGTCGTGCTGGACGCCGCGACGCTCGACGTGGTCGAGGAGGCCACGGCCGTCGGGCGCGTCGCCTTCCCCTACGTGCCGGGCCTGTTGGCGTTCCGGGAGATCCCGGCGGTCCTCGGCGCCCTGGCGGCGCTGCGCACCGACCCGGGGCTCGTGGTCTGCGACGGCTACGGCCTCGCTCACCCGCGCCGCTTCGGCCTCGCCAGCCACCTCGGTGTGCTCACCGGGCTGCCCACGATGGGCGTCGCCAAGAACCCGTTCGCCTTCGCGCACGGCGCGCTGGGCCCGGAGCGGGGGAGCGCCGCCGCCCTCACGGACGGGGAGGAGGAGGTGGGCCGGGCCCTGCGCACCCGCACGGGCGTGAAACCGGTCTACGTCTCCGTGGGCCACCGGATCTCCCTGGCGGGCGCGTGCGCGCACACCCTGGCGCTGACCCCCGCCTACCGGCTGCCGGAGACGACCCGCAGGGCCGACCGGCTGTGCCGGGACGCGCTGCTGGGCCTCACCGCCGGCCCGTGACCGCCTCCTGCCGCGCCGCGACCCGGAAGCCGATCCCCGCCGCCCGCAGCCGAGTGATCAGCGCGTCGCCCATGGCCACGGCGGTGGTCACCTGGCCGCTGGTGTCGGGGAGTTCGTCCTGCGCGAGACAGAGCGCGGCCTCGGCCAGCATCTTCGCGGTCTCCGTGTAGCCGGGGTCTCCGCCGGAGACCTCGGTGCGGACCCGGCGCCCGCCGCCCTCGCCCACGAACCGCACCGAGAACCAGCTCGCGGCCCGGCGCGCCTCGTCGGGGCCGTCGCCGGGCCGCAGCCGGGCGCCGATCCGGCGCCGGACGGGCGGCAGCTGTGCCGCCGCGAAGAGGGCCCCGGCGGCGGCGACCCCGCCCACCGCGAACGGCAGCGTCCGCACGGCCGCGTAGTGCCGGTAGCGGAAGTCGGGGCCGTAGCGCTCCAGGGCCCGCGCCGACCGCTGCACCACCTGCGGGTCGATCGTCGGCAGCGGCAGGGCCCACGCCCCGACCTCCTTGGCGAACCGCGGCGTCCCCGTCGGCGCGTACGCCGTGCGCCCGACCAGCCGCGGCTCATGGCGCCGCCGGTCCTGCTGGGCGGCGAGCATCTGCCGTGCGCGCCCGAACTGGTTCAGGGCGGAGGCGAACGTACCGCCCGAGAACGTGGCGTTCGTCCGGACGAACCCGTCGACCCGCAGCGGCACCCCCTCCGGCAGCTGCCGCACGGTGAAGTACGCGCCCAGGTCGTGCGGGACCGAGTCGAAGCCGCAGGCGTGCACGAGCCGGGCGCCCGTCTCGCGCGCGCGGGCGTCGTGCCGGACATACATGAGGTCCACGAACTCGGGCTCGCCCGTGAGGTCCAGATAGTCGGTGCCCGCCTCCGCGCACGCGGCCACCAGCGCCTCCCCGTACTCCAGGTACGGGCCCACGGTGGTGGCCACCACGCGCGTGCGGGCGGCCAGTTCGCGCAGGGACGCCGCGTCGGCCACGTCCGCGCGCTCCAGCGGCAGCACCGCGCACGCCGGGTCGATGCCGGTGAGCCGCTCGCGCAGCCGCTCCAGCTTGGCCGTGTCGCGCCCGGCGACCGCCCAGCGCAGGCCCGCGGGGGCGTGCGCCGCGAGGTACTCGGCGGTGAGCACCCCCACGAAACCCGTGGCCCCGAACAGCACCACGTCGTACGTCCGGTCAGCCGCCCCGGGGTTACCAGGGGTTCCAGGCCTGTTCATGACACTCCTCGCCGTAGCACGCGCGCCGTCGTCGGTGGCCGAGGCTAGCGTGCGCCCCGCCCGCGGGTGCTGGCGGGCCGTGAATTGGCTAAGCACTTGCTCATCGGGGGTTGTGCTGACCCGGGCGGGTTCATAGCATCACTGGTGTTACATCAGTTGTGTCACAGACTGGGGCGTGGCGGAATGGCAGTGGCAGGCACGGAGAACGGCGGCGGGCCGCTCGCCGGAGTACGCGTGGTCGAGCTGGCCGGGATCGGCCCGGGACCGTTCGCCGCGATGCTCCTGGCCGACCTCGGCGCCGACGTCGTCCGCGTCGACCGGCCCGGCGGAGCCGGCCTCGGGATCGACCCGGCGTGCGACGTCACCAACCGCAACAAGAGGTCCGTCGTCGTCGACCTGAAGGCGCCGGACGGCGCCGAGCGGGTGCTGCGCCTCACCGACCGCGCCGACGTACTGATCGAGGGCTACCGGCCGGGCGTCGCCGAGCGGCTCGGCGTCGGCCCCGAGGAGTGCCGCGCCCGCAACCCGAAGCTGGTCTACGGCCGGATGACCGGCTGGGGCCAGGACGGCCCCCTCGCCCAGCGCGCCGGGCACGACATCGGCTACATCGCGGTCACCGGCGCCCTCGGCATGATCGGCCGGCCCGACGAGCCGCCGGCCGTCCCCGCCAACCTCGTCGGCGACTACGCGGGCGGCTCGCTCTACCTGGTCGTGGGCGTCCTCGCCGCGCTCCACCACGCCCGCGCCACCGGCACCGGGCAGACCGTCGACGCGGCGATCGTCGACGGCACCTCCCACCTCACCGCGATGATCCACGGCATGCTCGCGGCCGGCAGCTGGCAGGACCGCCGCGGCGCCAACCTCCTCGACGGCGGCTGCCCGTTCTACGGCACGTACGAGACCGCCGACGGCCGGTACCTGGCGGTCGGTGCCCTGGAGCAGCGGTTCTACGACGAGTTCATCGCCCTGCTGGGCCTGGCCGGCAGCGTGCCCGAGCGCGGGGACCTGGCCCGCTGGGGCGAGCTGCGCGAGGCCGTCGCCGCCCGCTTCAAGCAGCGGACGCGCGACGAGTGGACGGCCGTCTTCGAGGGCTCCGACGCCTGCGTGGCCCCCGTCCTGTCGCTGCGCGAGGCCCCGGCCCACCCGCACCTCGCCGCCCGCGGCACCTTCGTCGACCACGGCGGCCTCACCCAGCCAGCACCCGCGCCCCGCTTCTCCGCCACCCCCACCGCCGTCCGCTCGGGCCCCGCCCGGCCGGGCGCCGGCAGCGCGGAGGTGGCCCGCGACTGGGGCGTACCGGAGCTCGACGCACCCATCCAGAAAGGCAGTTGATCGACAGCATGGAGCGACGCCTGTACAGCGCCGAGCACGAGGCGTTCCGCGCGACCGTCCGTACCTTCCTCGACAAGGAAGTGACCCCGTACTACGAGCAGTGGGAGAAGGACGGCGTCGTCGCGCGCGAGGCCTGGCTCGCCGCCGGGCGCCAGGGGCTGCTCGGCCTCGCCGTGCCCGAGGAGTACGGGGGCGGCGGCACCACCGACTTCCGCTACAGCGCGGTCCTGGCCGAGGAGTTCACCCGCGCGGGCGCCGCCGGCCTCGCCGTCGGCCTGCACAACGACATCATCGGCCCGTACCTGACCTCCCTCGCCACCGAGGAGCAGAAGCGGCGCTGGCTGCCCGGGTTCTGCGACGGCTCGACGATCACCGCCATCGCGATGACCGAGCCCGGCGCCGGCTCCGACCTCCAGGGCATCCGCACCGCCGCCACGGACCAGGGCGACCACTGGCTGCTCAACGGCTCCAAGACCTTCATCTCCAACGGGATCCTCGCCGACCTGGTGATCGTGGTCGCGAGGACCACGCAGGAGGGCGGCGCCCACGGCCTGTCCCTGCTCGTCGTCGAGCGCGGCACGGCGGGCTTCGAGCGCGGCCGCAACCTCGACAAGATCGGCCAGAAGGCGCAGGACACGGCCGAGCTGTTCTTCGACGACGTGCGCGTGCCGAAGGAGAATCTGCTCGGCGAGCTCAACGGCGCGTTCCTGCACCTGATGACCAACCTGGCGCAGGAGCGCATGGGCATCGCCGTCGCCGCCATCGCCGCCGCCGAGCACCTCCTGGAGATCACCACGACATACGTCAAGGAGCGCGAGGCGTTCGGCCGGCCGCTCGCGAAACTCCAGCACATCCGGTTCGAGATAGCCGAGATGGCCACCGAGTGCGCCGTCACCCGCACCTTCCTCGACCGCTGCATCGAGGACCATGCGGCAGGCACCCTCGACGCCGTGCATGCCTCCATGGCCAAGTGGTGGGCGACCGAACTGCAAAAGCGCGTCGCCGATCGCTGTCTGCAACTGCACGGCGGGTACGGGTACATGAGCGAGTACCGGGTCGCGAAGGCCTTCACCGACGGCCGCATCCAGACCATCTACGGCGGCACGACCGAGATCATGAAGGAGATCATCGGCCGTTCGCTGCTGTCCTGACCACCCTCGTTGAAAGGCACTTCCGTGACGACAGACGCGTACGTCTACGACGCGATCCGCACCCCGCGCGGCCGGGGCAAGGCCGCCGGCTCCCTGCACGGCACCAAGCCGATCGACCTCGTCGTCGGCCTCATCCACGAGCTGCGCTCCCGCTTCCCGGGCCTGGACCCCGCCGCCATCGACGACATCGTGCTCGGCGTCGTGGGCCCGGTCGGCGACCAGGGCTCCGACATCGCCCGGGTCGCGGCCCTCGCCGCGGGGCTGCCGGACACCGTCGCCGGGGTCCAGGAGAACCGCTTCTGCGCCTCGGGCCTGGAAGCCGTCAACCTGGCCGCGATGAAGGTCCGTTCGGGCTGGGAGGAGCTCGTCCTCGCCGGTGGCGTCGAGTCGATGTCCCGGGTGCCGATGGGCTCCGACGGAGGCGCCTGGTTCGCCGACCCGATGACCAACTACGAGACCGGTTTCGTGCCGCAGGGCATCGGCGCCGACCTCATCGCCACCATCGAGGGCTTCTCGCGGCGCGACGTGGACGAGTACGCGGCGCTCTCCCAGGAGCGGGCCGCCGCCGCGGTCAAGGCCGGGCGCTTCGAGCGGTCGGTCGTCCCGGTCAGGGACCGCAGCGGTCTGACCGTCCTGGACCAGGACGAGTTCCTGCGCCCGGGCACCACCGCGGACTCGCTCGCCAGGCTCAAGCCGTCCTTCAAGGACATCGGCGACCTCGGCGGCTTCGACGCGGTCGCGCTCCAGAAGTACCACTGGGTCGAGAAGATCGACCACGTGCACCACGCGGGCAACTCCTCCGGCATCGTCGACGGCGCCTCGCTGGTCGCCATCGGCTCGCGTGAGGTGGGGGAGCGGTACGGGCTCGCGCCGCGCGCCCGGATCGTCTCCGCTGCCGTCTCCGGCTCCGAGCCGACCATCATGCTCACCGGCCCGGCGCCCGCGACCCGCAAGGCGCTCGCCAAGGCGGGCCTGACCATCGACGACATCGACCTCGTGGAGATCAACGAGGCGTTCGCGGCGGTGGTGCTCCGCTTCGTGCGGGACATGGGGCTCTCGCTGGACAAGGTCAATGTCAATGGCGGGGCGATCGCGCTCGGGCATCCGCTGGGGGCCACCGGGGCGATGATCCTCGGCACGCTGGTGGACGAGCTGGAGCGGCGGGATCTTCGGTACGGGCTTGCCACGTTGTGTGTCGGCGGGGGGATGGGGATCGCCACGATCGTGGAGCGGGTGTAGCGACGTAGGGGTGCGCTGTCCGTCGCCGGGTGCGGCTTTCGTCGTGGCTGGTCGCGCAGTTCCCCGCGCCCCTGACGGGCGCACTCCGTGCGCCTCATGGGGCTGCGGCGAAGCCGCATGCACCAGGGGCGCGGGGAACTGCGCGACCAGCCACCGACCATCCGCACCCGGCGACCCACCACACCCCGCCCCAGTAGCCGCCCGTAACCCTGCCGCACCGAAATCCACGGAGACACACATGACCGCCAGCACCACCATCCGCTGGGAACAAGACGACACCGGCATCGTCACCCTCGTCCTCGACGACCCGAACCAGTCCGCGAACACCATGAACCAGGCGTTCAAGGACTCCATCGCCGCGATCGCGGACCGCGCAGAGGCCGAGCGCGACGCGATCCGCGGGATCATCTACACCTCCGCCAAGAAGACCTTCTTCGCGGGCGGTGACCTGAAGGACATGATGAAGGCCGGGCCCGAGGACGCCCAGGCCGTCTTCGAGACCGGCATCGGCATCAAGAACTCGCTGCGCCGCATCGAGACCCTCGGCAAGCCCGTCGTCGCCGCGATCAACGGCGCGGCGCTCGGCGGCGGCTACGAGATCGCGCTCGCCAGCCACCACCGCGTCGCCCTGGACGCCCCGGGCTCCAAGATCGGCCTGCCCGAGGTCACCCTCGGCCTGCTCCCGGCCGGCGGTGGCGTCACCCGCACCGTCCGCCTGATGGGTATCGCCGACGCCCTCCTCAAGGTCCTGCTCCAGGGCACCCAGTACGCCCCGCAGCGCGCCCTGGAGAACGGCCTGGTCCACGAGGTGGCCGCCACCCGCGAGGAGATGCTCGACAAGGCCCGCGCCTTCATCGACGCGAACCCCGAGTCGCAGCAGCCCTGGGACCGGCCCGGCTACCGCATCCCGGGCGGCACCCCGGCCCACCCCAAGTTCGCCGCGAACCTCCCGGCCTTCCCGGCCAACCTCAAGAAGCAGCTGAACGGCGCGCCCTACCCGGCCCCGCGCAACATCCTCGCGGCCGCCGTCGAGGGTTCCCAGGTCGACTTCGAGACGGCCCTGACCATCGAGGCCCGCTACTTCACCGAGCTGGTCACCGGCCAGACCGCGAAGAACATGATCCAGGCGTTCTTCTTCGACCTCCAGGCCGTCAACTCGGGCGCCAACCGCCCCCAGGGCATCGAGCCGCGCAAGGTCACCAAGGTCGCCGTGCTCGGCGCCGGGATGATGGGCGCGGGCATCGCCTACTCCTGCGCCCGCGCGGGCATCGACGTCGTCCTCAAGGACGTGTCGGACGACGCCGCCGCCAAGGGCAAGAACTACTCCGAGAAGCTGTGCGCGAAGGCGGTGCAGCGCGGGCGTACCACCCAGGAGAAGGCGGACGCGCTGCTCGCCCGGATCACGCCCACCGCCGACCCGGCGGCCCTGGCCGGCTGCGACGCCGTCATCGAGGCCGTCTTCGAGGACCCGGCGCTCAAGCACAAGGTGTTCCAGGAGATCCAGCACGTCGTCGCCCCCGACGCCCTGCTCTGCTCCAACACCTCCACGCTGCCGATCAGCGTCCTCGCCGAAGGCGTCGAGCGCCGGGGCGACTTCATCGGCCTGCACTTCTTCTCGCCGGTCGACAAGATGCCGCTGGTGGAGATCATCAAGGGCGAGCAGACCGGCGCCGAGGCCCTGGCCCGCGCCTTCGACCTCGTACGGCAGATCAACAAGACGCCGATCGTGGTCAACGACTCGCGCGGCTTCTTCACCTCGCGCGTCATCGGCCACTTCATGAACGAGGGCATCGCCATGGTCGGCGAGGGCATCGAGCCCGCCTCGGTCGAGCAGGCGGCGGGCCAGGCCGGTTACCCGGCCAAGGTCCTGTCCCTGATGGACGAGCTGACCCTCACCCTGCCCCGCAAGATCCGCAAGGAGACGCAGGCGGCGATCGAGGCGGAGGGCGGCACCTGGACCGCGCACCCGGCCGAAGGCGTCATCGACCGCATGGTCGACGAGTTCGGCCGCACCGGCCGCAGCGGCGGCGCGGGCTTCTACGAGTACGGCGAGGACGGCAAGCGCGCCGGTCTCTGGCCCGGGCTGCGCGAGCACTTCACGAAGCCGGGCGCCGACATCCCCTTCCAGGACATGCAGGAGCGCATGCTCTTCGCGGAGGCGCTCGACACCGTGCGGCTCCTGGAGGAGGGCGTCCTGACCTCCGTCGCCGACGCCAACATCGGTTCCATCTTCGGTATCGGCTTCCCGGGCTGGACCGGCGGCGTGCTCCAGTACATCAACGGCTACGAGAGCGGCCTCACCGGATTCGTCGCCCGCGCGCGCGAGCTGGCCGAGCGCTATGGCGACCGGTTCCTGCCGCCCGCGCTGCTCGTGGAGAAGGCGGAGCAGGGCGTGACCTTCACCGACTGACGGCCCCGGCCGCGGGAGGCGCTCAGCCCTCGGCGTCGAACGCCTCCCGCAGCTCCTCCTTCAGCGACCGCTGGAAGGCGGTCACCAGCGCCTGGACGACCATCGGCTGCATATGGGCCGACAGGGACTTCATCGCCGCCACGTGCTCCGGGTCCGACTCGCGCTCCCGGTAGGGCCCCCACACCTCGTCCCGGAACAGCCGCGACAGCTCGTGCGCCGCCTGCCGGGCGTGCGCCAGCAGGACCGTGCGCGAAGCGAGGATCGTCTCGTGCGCGATCGGCACCCCGAGCAGCTGCACCCCCAGGCGCAGCAGCCCGCCGTCGACGCGGTACACGTCGGCGTCCTCGTCGTAGGCGATGACACCCATCGCGCCGAGCCGGTCCAGATCCGTGCCGGACAGCGCGCGGCCCGCCCGCTTCTCCAGCTCGGCGCGCCCCATGTCCTCGGCCGCGTCCGGCGCCCAGCTCGCCACCACCGCGCGGTGGATGGCCAGGTCGTGCGCGCTCAGGTCCGCCGGCAGGTGCTCCACGTAGCGCTCGATCGCGGCGAGCGTCATGCCCTGGTGCTGCAACTCCTCGATGAGGGCGAGCCGGGAGAGGTGGTCCTGCCCGTAGCGGCCGACCCGGCGCGGGCCGATCACGGGCGGCGGGAGCAGCCCGCGCGTGCTGTAGAAGCGGATCGTGCGGACGGTGACGCCCGCGCGCGCGGCCAGCTCGTCGACGGTCAGCGTGGGGGCGGACGCCCCATCGGCGTCCTCAGCGTCCTCGGTGTACGTCGTGATGTCCGTCGTCATGTCCGCCTCGGGTCGATCGGGTTCAACAGTATTGCTGACACACCGATGTTGTGAAAGTGCCGGAGGCGACGCCTTAGCGCTTTGTGAGAAAAACCGCTATGTGATCTCCGCCACCGCGTGTGGGGTGATCTCTGGGGGAAGGTGCACAGTCGGTCCGGGCGCTGTCAGGGGTGTCGCGGGCCGCAGCACATCCGGACCCCGGCCGACCCGTGTGTCGCCGGGCACCACAGAGTGGACACCCCCACGTGAGCAAGGACGCCGTCAACACGGCCCTGGACGCATCCCCCACTGATGCGCCGCAGGTGCCCGCCGACGCGGGCGACGCCGGTTACAGCAAGGACCTCAAGGCCCGCCACGTCAACATGATCGCGATCGGTGGCGCGATCGGCACCGGACTCTTCCTGGGGGCGGGCGGCCGCCTCCACTCGGCGGGCCCCGCCCTGGCTGTCGCGTATCTCGTCTGCGGGGTCTTCGCGTACCTCGTGGTGCGCGCCCTCGGGGAGATGGTCGTCTACCGGCCCTCCTCCGGTTCCTTCGTGTCGTACGCGCGCGAGTTCCTCGGCGAGAAGGGCGCCTACGTCGCCGGCTGGATGTACTTCCTGAACTGGTCGATGACCGGCATCGCGGACATCACGGCCATCGCGCTCTACACGCAGTACTGGAGCGCCTTCACCAGCATTCCGCAGTGGGTGCTGGCGCTGATCGCCCTCGCCGTCGTGCTCGCCGTGAACCTCGTCTCGGTGAAGTACTTCGGCGAGATGGAGTTCTGGTTCGCGATCGTCAAGGTGGCCACGCTCGTGGTCTTCCTCCTGGTGGGGATCTTCCTGCTCGCCACCCAGCACCCGATCGACGGCCAGACACCCGGTCTGCACATGATCACGGACCACGGCGGATTCATGCCGAGCGGCCTGATGTCCGTGGTCCTCGTCATGCAGGGCGTCGTCTTCGCCTACGCGGCCCTGGAACTGGTGGGCGTCGCGGCCGGCGAGACGGCGGAGCCGCACAAGGTCGTCCCGCGCGCGGTGAACTCGATCATGTGGCGGGTGGGCCTGTTCTACTGCGGCTCGGTGGTGCTGCTCGCCCTGCTGCTCCCGTCGACGGTGTACTCCTCCGACGAGAGCCCGTTCGTCACCGTCTTCAGCAAGCTGGGCATCGGCGGCATCGGCGACATCATGAACCTGGTCGTGCTGACCGCGGCCATGTCCTCGCTCAACTCCGGCCTGTACTCCACCGGCCGCATCCTGCGCTCCATGGCGATGTCCGGCTCCGCGCCGAAGTTCACCGCCCGGATGAACCGCAGCCAGGTCCCCTACGGCGGCATCCTGCTCACCGCGGGCGTCGGCGTCCTCGGCGTCGGCCTGAACTACCTGCTGCCGCACGACGCCTTCGAGATCGTCATCGAGGTCTCCTCCATCGGCATCATCGGCACCTGGGTCATGATCATGGTGGCCCACCTGGCGTTCGTCCGCCGCGCCAAGCAGGGCCTGGTCCAGCGCCCCGCGTTCCGCCTCCCCGGGTCCCCGGTCACCGAGATCGTCACCATCGTCTTCCTGATCGCCGTCCTCGGCCTCATGTGGAACGACGCGGAGACCGGCCGCAAGACCCTCTCCCTGATCCCCGTCGTCGCGGTCCTGCTCGTGGGCGGCTGGTTCGCCGCCCGCCGCCGTATCGCCCGCGACGCGGCCCAGGAGCTGACCGACAGCCGCAAGGGCGAGTAGGGCGCCGGTCCCGGCCGGCTCCGCGCGTTGCGTGCGGCGGCCGGCCGGGTAGGAAACCGGGCATGGGCCTGGTTCCGTGGGACGTCGACCTCAAGGCGGGTCAACTGGCGGTGTTCGCGACCGCGTTGACGGCAGTGCTGCTCACCTCCGTGCGGCGGCGCCCCCGCCGGGCGGCGGGGGCACCCGCCCCGCCGGCCCGCTCGCAGCTGCGGGCCCTCGTCGTCCCGCCCCACCCCGCCCCGGCCGGCACCGCGCACACCGCCGCCGTCACCGACCTGTGCACCTGCGTCTCCGAACTCGCCTCCGACCTGGCCAAACGCTACGGAGGCGAGCTCTAGGGGCTGTCGGCACCGGGCGCGCCGTGCGGCGCATACTGGGACACAGACAGCAGCAGCCCCGCACGTCCCGCAGAAAGCCGCACGCCGCATGAAGCACCCCGCGCCGGACCCGCCGCCGCCCCCGGCCGGCGGCATCCTCTGGGAGACCGCGGGAGACGTCCGCTCGCTGCTCGCCCTGCCCGCCGCCTTCGTGCTCCAGGTCGCGCACCCCGCCGTCGGCGCCGGCGTCGACGACCACTCGGTGTTCCGCACCGACCCCTGGGGCCGCGGGCAGCGCTCGCTCACCTCGGTCCTGCGGTGGGTCTACGGCGGCGAGGCGGCGGCCGAGGAGGGCCGCAGGCTGCGCCGCCTGCACCGCACGATCCAGGGCACGGACGCCGGCGGCCGCCGCTACCACGCGCTGACCCCGGCGTACTACGCCTGGGTCCACGCCACGGGCTACCCCGTGGCCCGCTACGCCCGCCGCTACTTCGCCCGGCCCTTCACGCCCGGGGAGGACGAGCGGTTCTACGCGGAGTGGCTGATGGTCGGCCGGATCCTCGGTATCCACGACCGGGACATGCCGCGGACGACCGCGGAGTTCTGGCCGTACTACCGCGCCATGCTCGACCAGGAGGTCGGGCGGAACGCGGTGGTCGACGAACTGACCGCCCGCGACCGCGCCGTCCCGCCGCCCCCGGGCCACCCCGCCCTGCGGCTGCTGTGGCCCGCGCTGCGCCCCGCGCTCACCCGGGTGCTCCGGTTCCTGTCGATCGGCCTGCTCCCGCCGGAGGCGCGGGAGGCGGTCGGCCTGCCCTGGACCCCGCGCCAGGAGCGCCGCCTGCGCCGCGTGGCGGTGCTGGTGCGCTGGCTGGCCCCGCGCCTCCCCGAGCGCCTCCGCTACCTGCCGCTCGCGCGCCGGGCGAGAACGGCGGCGCGCCTGCGGTGACCGGCACGTCGCCGGGCGCGCGCCGCGTCGTGGCTGGTCGCGCAGTTCCCCGCGCCCCTGAAATACGCACTGCGTGCGCCATCTCAGGGGACCCTGGGGGCGGCGGCGAAACCGCACGCCCCAGGGTCGCGGGGAACGGCGCGAGAAGCCCCACCGGCCGGCAGCCGACGAACTGTTCGGGGGCGCGGGGAACGGCGCGAGAAGCCCCCACCGGCCGTCAGCCGACGGACTGCTCAGGGGCGCGGGGAACTGCGCGAGACGCCCCCACCGACCCGCACCCGCTCAGCGCTCCGCATGCACCCCATTCGTGGCGGCGATCTTCTTCCAGGACTTAGGCTGCTTCGGCGCCGACCCAGCCCCCAGCGCGGACGCGGACGGCTTCACCGGCTGGTACAGCCACGTGTCGAACAGCCCCGCAAGCGGCTTCCCGGACACCTTCTCCGCGTACTGCACGAAGTCGGAGACGCTCGCGTTGCCGTAGGCGTGGACCGACGGCCACCCCTTGAGGATCTTGAAGAACTTCTTCTCGCCGACCGCGTTGCGCAGCGCCTGTATCGCGACGGCCCCCCGGTCGTAGACGGCCGCGTCGAACTGGTTCTCCGCCCCCGGGTCACCCGGCGCGACCTGCCAGAACGGGTCGTCCGCCGGGTGCTGCGCGTACACGTAGTCCGCGAGCTCCTGGGCCGTGCCCTCGCCCTCCTTCTCGGACCACAGCCACTGGCTGTAGCGGGCGAAGCCTTCGTTGATCCAGATGTCCTTCCAGTTGTCGACGGAGACGCTGTCGCCGTACCACTGGTGGGCCAGCTCATGGACGACGACGGACACGTTCGAGCCGCTCGCGAACTGCTTGGGCGAGTAGAACGGCCGGGTCTGCGTCTCCAGCGCGAACGACGACGGCACGTTCGGCACGTACCCGCCGAGCGCCTCGAAGGGGTACTTCCCGAAGACCGTCTCCAGCCACTCGGCGACCTCGGTCGTACGCTCGACGCTCGCCTTGGCGGCGCCCTCGTTCGCGCCGAGGTCCTTGCTGTAGGCGTTGACGACGGGCAGGCCGTCCGCGGTCGTGTCGGTCGTGATGTCGAACTTGCCGACCGCGAGCGTCGCGAGGTACGTGGCCTGCGGCTTGCTGGAGCGCCAGTTGAAGCGGGTCCAGCCGAGTTTCGAACTCTGCGACTGCAGCGTGCCGTTGGAGATCGCCTGCGTCCCGTCCGGTACGGCCACCGACACGTCGTACGTGGCCTTGTCGCGCGGGTGGTCGTTGCCGGGGAACCACCAGGCGGCCGCCTCCGGCTCGTTGGCGGCGACGCCGCCGTCCGGGGTGCGCTGCCAGGACGTGAAGCCCCACAGCTTCACCTCGGACGGCTTGCCCGCGTACTTCACGACGACCGTGAACGGGACGCCCTTGACCAGCCCCGCCGCGGGCGTCACCGCCAGCTCCTGCACCCCGGTCCTGGCGAACGCCGCCTTCTTGCCGTTCACCCGGACCTCGCTCGCGGTGAGCCCGAAGTCGAGGTCGAACCGGGAGAGGTCCTGTGTGGAGGTGGCGAGGATCGTCGCCGTGCCCTCCAGCAGGTCCGTCTTCGGCTGGTACTTCAGCCGCAGGTCGTAGTGGGAGACGTCGTAGCCGCCGTTCCCGTACGTCGGGTAGTAGGGGTCGCCGATGCCCGGGGCACCCGGCTGGAAGTCGGCGGCCGACGCCGGGATCGCCAGCAGAAGGGAGACCGCCAGCGCGCCGGGGGCGATGAGTCTGCGGTACACGAAAGCTCCAAGTCGTAGGGACAGGCCGAGGATTGATCTCGTCCGCGAGCCTATTCAGCACCGGCCGCCCCGGTCATGTCCATGGCCGCAGCTGTCACACGATCGCCATTCGGCCGACATGTGCCTTCCGGCCCCACGCGCCTGTCATCGGTGCGTACGGCCCCCTGTCGCGCGGGAGTCGACCCGTGTACCTTCCGCGCCATGCCGATATCTGCCAGACGCAGCCACCGCCTCTGGAGAACGTTCGCCGGCGCGGCCACCGCGGCCCTGCTCGCCGTTCTCGTCGCCCCCGGTGCCGCCCAGGCGGCCCCCGCCGCCCGGGTCTCCCAGCCCGTCTACTCGTACGGGAACGCGATCCGCGAGTCCGTCTGGGTCGACACCCGCGTCGACGGGGACGACGACGGGAGGACCGACCGGGTCGCCGTCGACATCGTCCGCCCGCGCGAACCCGCCGCGCAGGGCCGCAAGATACCCGTGATCATGGACGCCAGCCCGTACTACTCCTGCTGCGGACGCGGCAACGAGTCGCAGCTGAAGACGTACGACGCGAACGGCGACGTCGTGCAGATGCCGCTCTACTACGACAACTACTTCGTGCCCCGCGGCTACGCGTTCGTCGCCGTCGACCTGGCCGGCACCAACCGCTCCGACGGCTGCGTCGACGTCGGCGGCCGCTCCGACGTCCAGTCCGCCAAGGCCGTCGTCGACTGGCTGAACGGCCGCGCCAAGGGGTACACCACCCGCACCGGCGGCGAGCGCGCCGGGGCCGGCTGGACCAACGGCCGCACCGGCATGATCGGCAAGAGCTACGACGGCACCATCGCCAACGGCGTCGCCGCCACCGGCGTCGAGGGCCTGAAGACCATCGTCCCGATCAGCGCGATCTCCTCCTGGTACGACTACTACTTCCAGCAGGGCGCCCCGCTCTACGACTCCGGCCCCGAGTGGCTCTCCGACTACGTCGAAAGCCCCGAGGCCCGCGCCCGCTGCGCCGCCGTCCAGAAGCGACTTGTCGACGAAGCGCCCCGCAGCGGTGACTGGACCTCCCTGTGGCAGGAGCGTGACTACGTCAAGGACGCCCACAAGGTGAAGGCCAGCGTCTTCGTCGCCCACGGCATGCAGGACCTGAACGTCCGCGCCAAGCACTTCGGGCAGTGGTGGGACGCGCTCGCCCGACACGGCGTCGAGCGCAAGATCTGGCTCTCCCAGACCGGCCACGTCGACCCGTTCGACTACCGCCGCGACGCCTGGGTCACCACCTTGCACCGCTGGTTCGACCATGAACTCCTCGGCTACGACAACGGCATCGACCGCGAGCCCATGGCCGACATCGAGCGCACCCCCGACCACTGGAGCACCGACCGGGTCTGGCCCGCGCGCACCGCCGCCCCGACCACGCTGCGCCCCGGCACGGGCACCGCCCCGGGTGTCGGCACCCTCGGTCTGAAGGCCGGCCGCGGCACCGAGACGTTCACCGACGACCCGGCCCTGAGCGAGACCGACTGGGCCGCGCGGACCGACGCCCCGACCCCCGGCAAGGCCGGTTTCATCAGCCGCCCGCTCGGCAAGGACCTGCGCCTGTCCGGTTCCTCGAAGGTGACGGTCACCGCGACCCCGACCACCGCGAGCGCACACCTGAGCGCCGTCCTGGTCGACCTCGGCCCGGCCACCGTCCGCGACTACGCGGGCGCGGGCGAAGGCATCACGACCCTCACCGACCGCAGCTGCTACGGCCCCAGTACCGCCGGGGACAGTTCCTGCTACCTGACCACCCGGGCCGCCACCGAGGACGTCAACTCCACGGTCTTCAGCCGCGGCTGGGCCGACCTCGGCACGTATGCGAACCCGGACAAGGGCCGCCCGCTGACCCCCGGCAAGGCGTACACGCTCACGCTCCAGCTCGCCGCCAGCGACCACGTCGTGCCCAAGGGCCACCGGCTCGCCCTGATCGTCGCCGGGACGGACAAGGACCTCATCGACCCGCCGTCGACCAGGCCGACCCTGACCGTCGACCTGTCGCGCACAGTGGCCCGCGTCCCCGTCGTCGGCGGCGCCCGCGCCTTCGCGGCGGCCACCGCCGGGTCCCACCGCGCCACCCCGCACGCGACCGGCGCCGACGGCGTCAGCCCCTACCGTCAGGCCCGCCCCGTCCCCGGAGGCAGCACCGGATGAATCCGCGCAAGCGCACCCTCGCCCTGACCACCGCCGCCGTCGCGGCGCTCGCCGCGCCCCTCGTGGCGAGCGCCCCCGCGCAGGCGACGGCCACCGTGCCCCGGACCGGCTTCGAGCGGACGAACGGCGCCCGCTGGACCAGCCAACCCGAGGAGCAAGAGCTGCTCGCCGCCGTCGACAAGGCGTCGGCGCGGGTCTCCGTCGCCCGTATCGGCACGACGAAGCAGGGCCGCCCCCTCCAGCTGGTGCGCGTCGGCGCGCCCCGCTCCGCCCGCACCGTGCTGCTGGTCTGCAGCCAGCACGGCGACGAACCCTCCGGCCGCGAGGCGTGCCTCACGCGCGTCCGCGACCTCGCCTACGCCAAGGACAAGGCCACCCGTGCCTTCCTGGCCCGCACCACCCTCCTCGTGGTGCCCACCGCCAACCCCGACGGCCGCGCCGCCGACACCCGCGGCAACTCCGACGGCATCGACATCAACCGCGACCACCTCGCCCTGAAGACGGCGGAGGCCCGCGCCATGGCGGCCGTCATCCGCGACCGCACACCCGACGTCATCTACGACCTGCACGAGTACGGGGCCACGCCCCAGTACTACGACAAGGCCCTGTTCGACCTGTGGCCGCGCAACCTCAACACCGACCCCGCGGTCCACGACGCGGCCGAGGAACTCTCCCTGGGCTACGTCCGGCCCGCCGCGAACGCCGCCGGGTACTCCACGGGCACGTACGGCATCTGGACCGACCCGGTCACCGGCGAGCCCGTCAAGCAGACCGCGGGCGACGGGCAGGAGCGCATCCTGCGCAACATGTCCGGGGTCAAACACGCGCTCGGTCTGCTCATCGAGAGCCGCGTCGACCCCGGCACCCCCGCCGAGGCGGCCGACGAGGCGCTCAACAACCGGCGCCGCCGCGACTCCCAACTCGCGGCGCTCGGCGGACTGTTCCGCTTCACCGGGGAGCAGGCCGGACGGATCGAGGCGGTGACCGACGTTGCCCGCGCCGCCGGGTACCGGGCGACGGGTCCGGTCTACCTCGGCGGCGCCGACAACGACCCGGCCGAACCCGCCGAGACCCTCCAGGACCCGCCCTGCGGCTACCACCTCACCGCCGCCCAGTTCGCCGAGTACCGGGACGAGTTGGCGCTGCACGGCATCACCGTGCGCAGGACGGGCGGGGGAGCGTACGTACCGCTGCGGCAGTCCGCGCGGGCGCTGGTGGCGCTGCTGCTCGACGCCCGCGCCCCGTACCACCTGGCGGAAGGGACGCCCGACACCCGCTGTTGAACAGGTGTGGGACGTGTCGGATGTGGTAGGCCCTGAGGGGTGTCAACCCCTCAGAAACCCGCACCCGACGCGTCCCCGCCCGCGCAGGACGCCCCCGGCGGCCGCGGCCCCGCCACCGACAGGATCGTGTTCGGTGTCACCGCCGTGCTCACCCTGGCCTTCGTGGTCTGGGGCTCCGTCGCGACCGACAACCTGGAGAGCGTCTCCACCAGAGCGCTGAAAGGGCTGATCCACAACGGCGGTTGGGCCTTCATGCTCGCCGCCACCGGCTTCGTCGTCTTCGCACTGTGGCTGGCCGTCAGCCGCTACGGGAAGATCACGCTGGGCAAGGAGGGCGAGGAACCGGAGTTCCGTACCGTCTCCTGGGTCGCCATGATGTTCAGCGCCGGCATGGGCATCGGCCTGATGTTCTACGGCGTGAGCGAACCCCTCGCACACTTCACGACGCCCCCGCCGGGCACCGACCCGGCCGACCCCGCCGACGCCATGCAGACCGCGATGGCGACCACCCTCTTCCACTGGACGCTGCACCCCTGGGCGATCTACGCGGTCGTCGGACTCGCCATCGCCTACAGCACCTTCCGGCGGCGCAGGCGGCAGACGATCTCCTCCGTCTTCGTGCCGCTCATCGGCGAGAAGCACGCCCACGGGGCGTGGGGCCGGGTCATCGACATCATCGCGATCTTCGCCACGCTCTTCGGCTCGGCGGCCTCCCTCGGCCTCGGCGCGCTGCAGATCGGCTCCGGATTCGAGGAGCTGGACTGGATGGACAAGGCCGGCACCGGGCTGCTCGTCTCCATCATCGCCGTCCTGACCGTGGCGTTCGTCGCCTCGGCGGTCTCCGGCGTGGAGAAGGGCATCCAGTGGCTGTCGAACATCAACATGGTGCTCGCGCTCATCCTGGCGGTCTTCGTCTTCGTGGCCGGGCCCACGATCACCGTCCTGGACCTGCTGCCCACCTCGCTCGGCTCCTACCTCGGCGACCTGCCCCAGCTCATCGGCCGCACCGAGGCCTCCAGCGGCAAGGGCGTCGCCGACTGGCTCGGCAGCTGGACCGTCTTCTACTGGGCGTGGTGGATCTCCTGGACGCCCTTCGTCGGCATGTTCATCGCGCGCATCAGCCGCGGCCGCACCATCCGCCAGTTCGTCGGCGGCGTCATCCTCGTCCCGTCCACGGTGAGCCTGCTCTGGTTCGCGATCTTCGGCGGTACGGCGATGAAGATGCAGGAGCACGGGCAGCTCACCGGGGCCACCACCCAGGAGGCCCAGCTCTTCGGCGTGCTGCACGAGTTCCCGATCGCCACCGCCACGAGCCTGCTCGTCATGATTCTCGTCGGCATCTTCTTCGTCTCCGGCGCGGACGCCGCGTCGATCGTCATGGGCACCCTGTCGCAGCGGGGCGCGCTCGAACCCGGCCGGTTCGTCGTCGTCTTCTGGGGCGTGGTGACGGGCGCGGTGGCCGCCGTCATGCTGCTCATCGGCAACGGCTCGGGGAACGCGCTGACCGGCCTGCAGAACCTCACCATCCTGGTGGCGGCCCCCTTCACCCTGGTGATGATCGGCATGTGCGTCGCCCTCATGCGCGACCTGCGCCAGGACCCGCTCATCGTCCGCGGCGACATGGGCACCGAGGTCGTCGCCGCGGCCGTGGTCGCCGGGCACGAGAAGTACGGCGGCGAGTTCGAGATCACCATCGGCCCCGGTGAGGGCCTGGAGACGGAGGGCGACCCCCTGGAGAAGCACTGAGGTCCGACGGGACGCCGCCGTCCGCCCGGCGCCGGCGTCCCGATTAGGATCACATCCCTGATGACTGCCACCCTCGTAGCCAAGAACCTCGCCGCCGGACACGGGGACCGGGCCCTGTTCGCCGGGCTCGACCTCGTCGTCGCTCCCGGCGACGTGATCGGACTCGTCGGCGCCAACGGAGCCGGCAAATCCACCCTCCTGCGCCTCCTCGCCGGCCTCACCGCCCCGGAGGAGGGCGACCTGCGGCTCTCCCCGCCGAGCGCGACCGTCGGCCACCTCCCGCAGGAACCGGAGCGCAGGCCCGGCGAGAGCATCCGGCAGTTCCTCGCCCGCCGCACCGGCGTGGACGAGGCCCAGCGCCGCATGGACGAGGCCACCCAGGCCCTCGTCGACGGGGCCCCGGGCGCCGACGACGCGTACGCGGGCAGCCTGGAGCGCTGGCTGGACCTGGGCGGCGCCGACCTCGACGAGCGCGCCGAGGAGGTCGCTGCCCAGCTCGGCCTGGGCGTGGACCTCGACCAGACGATGACCTCGCTCTCCGGCGGCCAGGCCGCCCGCGCGGGCCTCGCCTCCCTGCTCCTGTCCCGCTACGACGTCTTCCTCCTGGACGAGCCGACCAACGACCTCGACCTGGCGGGCCTGGAGCGCCTGGAGGCGTTCGTCCGGGGCCTGCGCGCGGGCACCGTCGTCGTCAGCCACGACCGCGAGTTCCTCAGCCGCACGGTCACCAAGGTGCTGGAGCTGGACCTCGCCCAGCAGCAGATCAACCTCTACGGCGGCGGTTACGACGCCTACCTGGAGGAGCGCGACGTCGCCCGGCGCCACGCGCGCGAGGAGTTCGAGGAGTACGCCGACAAGAAGTCGGCGCTGGAAGGCCGCGCCCAGATGCAGCGGGGCTGGATGGACAAGGGCGTCAAGAACGCCCGGCGCAAGGCGACCGACAACGACAAGATCGGCCGCAAGTTCCGCAGCGAGGCCAGCGAGAAGCAGGCCGCCAAGGCGCGCCAGACACAGCGCATGATCGAGCGGCTCGACGTCGTCGACGAGCCCCGCAAGGAGTGGGAGCTGCGCATGGAGATCGCGGCGGCGCCCCGCTCCGGCGCGGTCGTCGCCTCCCTCCGGGACGCCGTGCTGCGGCGCGGGGACTTCACGTTCGGCCCGGTGACGCTCCAGGTCGACTGGGCCGACCGTGTCGCGATCACCGGCGTGAACGGCTCCGGCAAGTCGACGCTGCTGGGCGCCCTGCTCGGCCGGCTCCCGCTCGACTCGGGGCACGCGACGCTCGGCTCCGGCGTCGTGGTCGGCGAGGTCGACCAGGCCCGCGCCCTCTTCCACGGCCCGGAGACGCTGCTCGACGCGTTCTGCGCGGCCGTCCCCGAGACGGAACCGGCCGAGGTCCGTACCCTGCTCGCCAAGTTCGGCCTGAAGGCCGAGCACGTCCTGCGCCCGGCCGCGACCCTCTCACCCGGCGAGCGCACCCGCGCCGCCCTCGCCCTGCTCCAGGGCAAGGGCGTCAACCTGCTGGTCCTGGACGAGCCGACCAACCACCTGGACCTGCCCGCCATCGAGCAGCTGGAGTCGGCCCTGGACTCGTACCACGGCACGCTGCTGCTGGTCACGCACGACCGCAGGATGCTGGAAGCGGTCCGCACGACGCGCCGCTTCGAAGTGAACGCCGGAAAAGTGACAGCCGCCTAGGGGCGCGGGGAACTGCGCGCTCAGCCACGAGCCGACGCGCAGCTCCCCACTTCCCTTGCCGCGACGGCGCTTACGCCAGCCCCGCCTTGCGCAACGCATCCAGCATCGCGGAGTTGGCAGGCGCCGGAGCAGTCCGCCCCTTGCCCTTGCCGCCACCGGAAGCGCCACCACCGGAAGTGCCACCACCGGAGTTGCCACCGGCATGGGCGCTGCCCGAGCCGCCCCGGTTCTGCCGCGACTTCTGCTGAGGCGGCCGCTGCCTGCCACCCCGCTCACCCCCGGAGGGCGCGGCCTTCTCGTCGTCGAGCCGCAGCGTCAGCGAGATCCGCTTGCGCGCCACATCCACTTCGAGGACCTTGACCTTCACGATGTCGCCGGGCTTCACGACGTCCCGCGGGTCCTTCACGAACGTCCGGGACAGGGCCGAGACGTGGGCGAGGCCGTCCTGGTGCACGCCGATGTCGATGAACGCCCCGAACGCGGCCACGTTCGTCACGACGCCCTCCAGGATCATCCCCGGCTCCAGGTCGCCGATCTTCTCGACGCCCTCCTTGAAGGTGGCCGTTTTGAAGGCGGGCCGCGGGTCGCGCCCCGGCTTCTCCAGCTCCTTCAGGATGTCCGTCACGGTCGGCAGACCGAACGTGTCGTCCACGTACTCGGCCGGCTTCAGCGAGCGCAGCGTCCCCGTGTCGCCGATCAGCGAACCGACCGCGCCGCCGGTCGACTTGGCCATCCGCCGCACCAGCGGATACGCCTCGGGGTGCACGGCCGACGCGTCCAGCGGGTCGTCGCCGCCGCGGATGCGCAGGAAGCCCGCGCACTGCTCGTACGCCTTCGGACCGAGCCGCGCCACGTCCTTGAGGCCCTTGCGGTTGCCGAAGGGGCCGTTGGCGTCGCGGTGCGCCACGATGTTCTCCGCGAGTCCCGCGCCGATGCCGGAGACCCGGGCGAGCAGCGGGGCGGAGGCGGTGTTGACGTCCACCCCCACGCCGTTCACACAGTCCTCGACCACCGCGTCCAGGGAGCGCGAGAGCTTCACCTCGCTGAGGTCGTGCTGGTACTGGCCGACGCCGATCGACTTCGGGTCGATCTTGACCAGTTCGGCGAGCGGGTCCTGGAGACGCCGGGCGATGGAGACGGCGCCGCGCAGCGACACGTCCATGTCCGGCAGCTCCTGCGAGGCGAACGCCGACGCCGAGTACACCGATGCCCCGGCCTCGGAGACCATCACCTTGGTGAGCCGCAACTCCGGGTGCTTGTCGATGAGTTCACCGGCGAGCTTGTCGGTCTCGCGGGACGCCGTGCCGTTGCCGATGGCGATCAGGTCGACCGCGTGCTCCTCGGCGAGCCGCGCCAGCTTCGCGATCGCCTCGTCCCAGCGGTTGGCCGGGACGTGCGGGTGGATGACGTCGGTCGCCACGACCTTGCCCGTCGCCTCCACGACCGCGACCTTCACGCCCGTACGGAAACCGGGGTCCAGCCCCAGCGTCGCGCGCGTGCCGGCGGGCGCGGCGAGCAGCAGGTCCCGCAGGTTCGCCGCGAAGACCTTGACCGCCTCGTCCTCGGCGGCCGTGCGCAGCCGCAGCCGCAGATCGATGCCGAGGTGCACCAGGATGCGCGTGCGCCAGGACCAGCGGACCGTGTCCGCGAGCCACTTGTCGCCCGGCCGTCCCTGGTTCCGGATGCCGAACCGGCCGGCGATGATCGGCTCGTACGAGGACGGCCCGCCGTCCTCGGCCGGCTCCTCGGGCTCCAGGACCAGTTCGAGAGCGTCTTCCTTCTCGCCGCGCAGCATCGCCAGGACGCGGTGCGAGGGCAGCTCCGTGAAGGGCTGGGCGAAGTCGAAGTAGTCGGCGAACTTGGCCCCCGCCTCCTCCTTTCCGGACTTCACCTTCGCGACGAGCCGACCGCGGGTCCACATCCGCTCCCGCAGCTCACCGATGAGGTCGGCGTCCTCGGAGAACCGCTCGGTGAGGATGGCGCGGGCGCCGTCCAGCGCGGCCTGCGGATCGGCGACGCCCTTGTCGGCGTCGACGAAGGCCGCGGCGGCGGCCAGGGGCTCCACCGACGGGTCCCCGAACAGGCCGTCCGCCAGCGGCTCCAGACCCGCCTCGCGCGCGATCTGCGCCTTCGTGCGCCGCTTCGGCTTGAAGGGCAGGTAGATGTCCTCCAGGCGCGCCTTGGTGTCGGCGGCGCGGATCCGCGCCGCCAGCTCCTCGGTGAGCTTGCCCTGCTCGCGCACCGAGTCGAGGACCGACGCGCGCCGCTCCTCCAGTTCGCGCAGGTAGCGCAGCCGCTCCTCCAGGGTGCGCAGCTGCGCGTCGTCGAGGGACTCCGTCGCCTCCTTGCGGTAGCGGGCGATGAAGGGCACCGTCGAACCGCCGTCCAGCAGCTCCACGGCGGCCTTCACCTGCCGCTCCCGTACGCCGAGTTCCTCGGCGATCCTGCCTTCGATGGACCCAACAGTGGGTGTCGCCACGATCCCGTACCGCCTATGTCGAATGAGGTTGCGCGGCAATTGTGGCAGGCGGCACCGACAACAGGGGATCAGGGCGCGGAGCCGCGCGCCGGTCAGGCGGCTTTGCCGATGAGGTCCTCGGGGAACGCCCCGTTGCCCAGCGCCGCTCCGGCGAAGCCCGTGGCCAGTTCGGTCAGCCGGGCCGTGCCCGCCTCGCCGAGGTGCTCGTAGGGCGCCCGGTCGAGGGCGTCCGTGCGCTCCTCCAGGGCGGCCCGCAGCGCGACGCCCTCCTCGGTGAGCGTCAGCTCCCCGTCACGGGTGAGCAGGTTCCGCGCGCGCAGCCGCTCGGCCGCCTCGTCGAACTCGCCGCGGGTCCAGCCGCGCGTGGTGAGCAGCCACTTCGGGGCCATGCCCTTGCCGGTCGCGACATGGCTGACGAGCGCCTCCACCGGGTCGAGATCCGCGGCGAGCAGCGCGGCGAGGTGCCCGTCGCCGCGGTGCTCGCGCAGCAGCGTGGTCGCGTGCCAGTACGCGAGGTGCGGCTCCTGCGGGACGGGCAGGTCCGCGTGGGCCGCGTACAGGGGGCGGGCGTGCCGCGTGCAGCCCTCCGTGGCGCGCAGCGCCAGCCGGGCCGCCTCCGCCATCTCCGCGGAGGCGAGCGCCTCCTCGCCGAGCAGCCGCCGCAGGGTGGAGTCGACGGCACGCGCGCGTGCCGCGAGCACTGCCCGCGGCGACGCCACCTCCCACACGGCCGGCACGTGCCGGGCCACCAGGTCGTGCTTGAAGTTGTAGAAGGCGGCGGTCACCGTCCCGGCGCCGACGGCGCCCATCGCCGCGGCACGCGCCGCGAAGTAGGCGGCGCTGCGGTCCTCGATCCCGATGGCGGCCATCTCCGCGGCCAGGTCGGGCGAGAAGTAATGCGTGGAGTGGAACGGGTTGAGGACGTTGTGACAGCGGCGGGCGGCGCGCAGGCGCGGGTCAGGGCTCATCCCCGTACGTTACCGACCGGTTGGTACGGGGTGGAGTGCGGGGCGGCGGACGACGGCAGGAAAGGTGGGGTATTCGTCATTGCGGCCCTGTGCGTGGCCCGCGAAGAATGAGGTCCATGCCGCCCCGCACCGTGCTCGTCCTCCTCTACGACGGCGTCCAGAGCCTGGACGTCACCGGCCCCGTCGAGGTCTTCACCGGCGCCACGCTCGCCGTGGGCCCCGCCGACCCCGGCTACCGCGTGCGCACCGCCTCCCTCGACGGCGCCGCCGTGCGGACGTCCAGCGGTCTGACCCTGGTCCCGGACCACGCCCTCGCCGGCGCCCCCGCCCCGCACACGGTGCTGGTCCCCGGCGGCGAGGGCACCCGCAGGCCCGATCCGCGGCTCACCGACTGGCTGCGGGCACACGCGCCGGCCGCCGAGCGGATCGTCTCGGTCTGCACCGGCGCGCTCCTCCTCGCGCGGGCCGGCCTGCTGGACGGCCGCCGGGCCACCACGCACTGGGCGTACTGCGCGCTGCTCGCCCGCGACCACCCCCGGGTCGAGGTCGACCCGGACCCCATCTTCGTCCGCGACGGGAACGTGGCCACGTCCGCCGGAGTGAGCGCCGGCATCGACCTCGCCCTCGCGCTCGTCGAGGAGGACCACGGCCGCGACACGGCGCTGACGGTCGCCCGCCACCTGGTCGTCTTCCTGCGGCGACCCGGGAACCAGGCCCAGTTCAGCGCCCAGCTCGCCGCGCAGACGGCTCGCAGGGAACCGCTGCGCGAGGTCCAGCAGTGGATCACCGAGCACCCCGAGGCCGACCTGAGCGTGGAGTCGCTGGCGGCCCGCGCCCGCCTGTCGCCGCGCCACTTCGCCCGCGCCTTCCAGGCCGAGACCGGCCTGACCCCCGGCAGGTACGTGGAACGCGTCCGCGTCGAGCACGCCCGGCGCCTCCTGGAGGACACCTGCGACGGCGTCGAGGAGATCTCCCGCGCCGGCGGCTACGGCACACCGGAGGCGATGCGCCGCGCCTTCCTGAAGATCCTGGGCACGTCACCGGCCGAGTACCGCCGCCGGTTCCACACGCCCGCCTCCCCGCGCCGACCGGCCCGCCGGGCCGCCGCGTCCTGACGAGAGGAAACACCGTGCAGATCGCCGTCGTCCTGTTCGACCGCTTCACCGCGCTCGACGCCGTGGGCCCCTACGAGACCCTCGGCCGCCTCCCCGGCGCCGACCTCGTCTTCGTCGCCGAACACAGGGGCCCGGTCCGCAGCGACACGGGCGCCCTCGCGCTCACCGCGGACCGGACCCTGGAGGAGGTGACCCGCCCGGACATCGTGGTCGTCCCCGGCGGCCCGGGACAGAGCGCCCAGATGGCGAACGAGACCCTGCTCACCTGGCTGCGCACGGCCGACGCGGCCAGCACCTGGACCACCTCGGTGTGCACGGGCTCCCTCCTGCTCGCCGCCGCGGGCCTGCTGCGGGGGCGGCGCGCCACCTCGCACTGGCTCGCGCTGGACCTCCTGAAGGAGTTCGGGGCGCAGCCGGTGGAGGAACGCGTCGTCATCGCGGACAAGTACGTCACCGCGGCCGGCGTCTCGGCCGGCATCGACATGGGCCTGACGCTGCTCGGCAGGATCGCGGGCGACGAGCACGCACAGGCCGTGCAACTCCTGACCGAGTACGACCCGCAGCCGCCCTACGACGCCGGCTCGCCGCACAAGGCGCCCGCCCGGCTCGTCGAGGAGCTGCGCTCCGGGAGCCGGTTCAGCCTGACGTAGCCGGTACGGACCAGCCGAAACGCGGCGCCCTGCGCTCCAGGAAGGCGGCGACCCCCTCCGCGGTGTCGCCGCTGCCGCGCGCCTGCTCCCTCCAGTACGCGTCCCGGTCGGTGCGGCCGGCCGCGAACTCCTTCGCCGCCGCCTGCGTCAGCTGGGAGCGGCCGGCCAGGATGCGGGTGAACTCCGCGACACGCTCGTCCAGTTCCGCGCCGGGCCACACCTCGTCCAGCAGCCCGGTGCGCAGCGCCCGCTCGGTCGCGATCAACTCGCCGGAGAAAAGCAGGTACTTGGCGGTCGCGGGACCGGTCAGCGCCGCGAGACGGCGGGTCGAGGAGGCCGGGTAGACGATGCCGAGCTTCGCCGGAGTCACCCCGAAGAGGGCGTCCTCGGCGGCGAACCGCAGATCGCACGCCGCCGCCAGCTGACAGCCGCCGCCCACGCAGTAGCCCCGCACCACCGCGAGGGTCGGCTTCGGGAAGGCGGCGAGCGCCTCCTCCGCCGCGGCGGCCAGCTGTTGCGCGGCGCCCGCGCCCGCGGCGAGCGTGGAGATGTCCGCCCCGGCGCAGAACGTGTCCCCGGCGCCGGTGAGCACCAGCACCCGCACGTCCGGGTCGTCGCCGAGCGCCTTCAGCAGCGGTGGCAGCGCGGCCCACATCGGATCGGTCATGGCGTTGCGCTTGGCCGGATGGTCGATGACCAGGGTGGCGACCCCGTCGGTGACGGTGTACGTGAGCTGCGGCGCGGACGAGGAAGCCATGCGCCGGATGGTATCCGCCGGGCCCGCCCGGGCGAACAGGTGCCCGCGGCCCCGGACGGAACGCCGAAGAGAGCAGGAAAGCGGAACGGTCGCGACAAGGTCAGTCACACATTCGACGTGATCGGACACCCGTGGGCAGATTCCGCCGATTCCCGCTGACTTCTGGTCAGTAGTCCGGTCCGGACCTTCGGGGTGCCAACACTCGGAGGGTGGTGACAATCGAGCGCAGGGGCGGCGACCGGGCGATGGGTGACGACGGGCCGGGGGCCCGCGCACTTCCTGAGGGCGACCATGGAGCGCCTCCCGGGTGCGCGGCGCCGGGGCCGCTGCCGTACGAGGGCGTCTGGCGGTTCACGGCGCAGGCGGTCGACGCCTCCGTGCCCCAGGCCCGCCGGGCGGTGCGCGAGCTGCTCGTGCGGCAACAGGTGCCCGTCGACGAGGACCTGGTCCACGGCCTGCTCGTGATCGTCTCCGAGCTCGTCACGAACGCGGTGAAGCACGCCGCCCTGCTCTCTCCGATGCTGGCCGTGGAGGTCGCCGTCGGGGCGGAGTGGGTCCGGGTCTCCGTCGAGGACGACCACCCCTACCGGCCGACCGCGCTCGAAGCCACCAGCGGTCAGACCGGCGGCCGCGGGCTGCTGCTCGTCCGGGAGATCACCGCGGAGGCGGGCGGCGCCTGCGACGTCGAGCACACGGCGAGCGGGGGCAAGGTGATCTGGGCCGCCCTGCCCCTCAGCGGCTTTCGGTGAGTCCCCGTCGCCCGCGAGTTGGCTACCAGCCCGCGGCCGGGCCCGTCAGCTCCCGCACGGCCGGCCGCGCCGCGTCGAGCACGGTCATGAACCACGCCGAGAACGGATCCCGGCCGTGCCGCTCGAGCAGCTCCGCGGCGGTCACGAAGGCGGTCGCCCCGACCTCCTCCGGGTCGGGGGCCAGCGGCGCCTGCACCATTCCCACGAAAAGGTGATTGAACTCCTGCTCCACCAGACCCGATTCGGGGTCCGGGTGGTTGTAGCGCACGGTGCCGGCCTCCGCCATCAGCGACGGCGAGACACCCAGCTCCTCGAAGGTGCGCCGGGCGGCCGCCGCGAACGGGGCCTCGCCGGGGTACGGGTGACCGCAGCAGGTGTTCGACCACACGCCGGGGGAGTGGTACT
The DNA here is from genome assembly GCF_040611655.1 of Streptomyces sp. NPDC006552. Lineage (NCBI taxonomy): Bacteria > Bacillati > Actinomycetota > Actinomycetes > Kitasatosporales > Streptomycetaceae > Streptomyces > Streptomyces sp. NPDC006552. The sequence continues at coordinate 149,523 of NZ_JBEXOS010000003.1, read as the reverse complement.
TGCCGAGCGCCCGCTGCTGGAGCAGCAGCCGCCCCTGTTCGTCGAAGAGGAACACCGAGAACGCTCTGTGCAGGCGGCCGGGGGGCTGGTGGGCGGAGAGCTTCTCCGCGGTGCCGATCGTCCTGCCGTCCTCGTCGACGAGTTCCAGCAAGATCGCTTCTCCGGTGCCGTTCGACGAGCTGTGCGCCGCGGTGGCAGGTGTGGTCGGCATACCCATCCTTCGCTTCGGTCCTCGGCCCCCAGTCTGCCGTACGGAACGGGCAGTCCCCGACGCGGCCACGTCCCGCATGTCCCGTCCGGCCGCGTCACCGGCTCCGCGCGCACTGGGCAGGGGCTTGCACCGTGCGAGCGCGGTGTGACACCGGTGCTGCAGGCCGGGCCGCCGGTCTCGGCGGTCAGCAGCCAGTCAGTGGCAGAGCTTCGCCTCGTGCTCCGCATGGCCGGTCGGCTCCAGCTGGAAGGTGCAGTGCTCCACGTCGAAGTGGTCGCCGAGGCAGCCCTGCAGCTCGTGCAGGAGCTTCTCGTTGCCGATCGTGGTCAGCACGTCCTGGCTGACGACCACGTGCGCGGAGAGCACCGGCATCCCCGAGGTGATCGTCCAGGCGTGCAGGTCGTGGACGTCCTCGACCCCCGGCAGCGCCAGGATGTGCGAGCGCACCTGCGCCATGTCGACGCCCTTCGGGGCCGACTCCAGCAGCACGTTCAGCGTCTCGCGGAGCAGCTTCACCGTGCGCGGGACGATCATGACGCCGATGACCAGCGAGGCGATCGGGTCCGCGGCCTGCCAGCCCGTGGTCAGGATGACGACGGCGGAGATCAGCACCGCGAGGGACCCGAGGGCGTCCGCCGCCACCTCAAGGAAGGCGCCGCGCACGTTCAGGCTCTCCTGCTGGCCCTTGGCGAGCAGGGAGAGCGAGATCATGTTCGCCACCAGGCCGATGAGACCGTAGACGATGGTCAGACGGCCCGCCGTGTGCACCGGCTCCATGAAGCGCTGGACCGCCTCGTACAGGACGTAGCCGCCGACGCCGAGCAGCAGCAGGCAGTTGGCGAGCGCGGCCAGGATCTCGGCGCGCGCGTAGCCGAACGTGCGCTGGTCGCTGGCGGGGCGGTTGGCGAAGTGGATCGCGAGCAGGGCCATGGCCAGGCCCAGCGCGTCCGTGGCCATGTGCGCGGCGTCGGCGATCAGGGCGAGCGAGTCGGCCAGGAGGCCGCCGACGATCTCCACCACCATCACCGCCAGGGTGATCGAGAGCGCGATGCGCAGACGGCCCCGGTGGGCGGCCGCGGCGGTGCCGGTCGTCGGCCCGTGGCTGTGCCCGTGGTCGTGTCCGGCCCCCATGGAAACCGCCCTCCGTTCCGGTTCGCCGCCCGCAGCCGTGCGGGGCGGCGATCACAGTGAACTACGGGGGAGGGGTATCCGCAAACACGGCAGTGAACACCGTTGTCATCTGCCCTGACCTGCGAAAACGCCCGGTCCGCCGAGTTTTCGCATGCGCGCAGGTCAGGGCGGTGGCACGCTCACCCGGCGGCGGCCTCGGGATGGCGCAGGCACCAGCCGGCCCAGGCCGACTCGACCATCTCGCGCACTCCGCGCGTCGCCGTCCACCCGAGCTCCTTCTCGGCGCGTACCGAGGAGGCGACCGCGCGCGGCGCGTCGCCCGGGCGGCGCGGCTCGACCCGCGCGGGCGTGGGGTTGCCGGTGACGTCCGCGATCACGTCGACCAGCTCCCGCACCGAGACGCCCCGGCCGGTGCCGATGTTGAGGGTCAGGTCCCCGCGCGCGTCCGGCCGCGCCAGCCGGCGGGCCGCCGCCAGATGCGCCTCGGCGAGGTCGGCGACGTGGATGTAGTCGCGCACGCACGTGCCGTCCGGCGTCGGGTAGTCGTCACCGAAGATGCGCGGGGCCTCGCCGCGGGTGAGCCGGTCGAAGACCATCGGGACCACGTTGAAGACGCCGATGTCGGCGAGGCGCGGCTCGGTGGCGCCCGCCACGTTGAAGTAGCGCAGGCACACCGTCGCCATGCCGTGCGCATGCCCGGCGGCCCGCACCAGCCACTCGCCCGCCAGCTTCGTCTCGCCGTACGGGTTCACGGGGGCGCACGGGGTCGACTCGGTGATGAGGTCGGTGTCGGGGTTCCCGTACACCGCGGCGGACGAGGAGAAGACGAAGCGGCGCACGCCCGCCGCGGCGACCGTCTCCAGGAGCGTCGCGAGGCCGCCCACGTTGTCCCGGTAGTACGGCTCGGGCCGCTCGACGGATTCGCCGACCTGCTTGTGCGCGGCGAGGTGCACGACGCCGGTCACCTCGTGCTCGGCGCAGACCCGGCGCACCAGGTCGGCGTCGAGGGCCGAACCCCGTACGAGCGGAACCTGCGCGGGCAGCCGGTCGGGCACCCCGGACGTCACATTGTCGAGGACGACCACGCGCTCCCCGGCGCCGGCCATCGCCCGCGCCACGTGTGCCCCGATGTATCCGGCTCCGCCGGTGATCAGCCATGTCATGACGCACCACCCTAAGCGGGACAACCGTGGCCGCGGGTTTGTGGGCCGGGGCCTTGATCGTCAATGATGCACGGGCTGCCTGGACCACGCGGACCGCGTGGGACAGCGGCCCATCGGGCCGTGAACGGGCGGTGAACGGCCGCTGTGCACCATCCGATAGCCTCTGCCGACATGCCGCCCGGCCACCCCTCGCGGGGACCGTTCTGCCGGGCGCCTCCACCGTGCATGAGCCCGGCGCGCTCGCGTCGGCACCCAAGGAGTGAGTTCGTCTGTCGACCGCCATCGTCACCGGTCAGCCGGTTCCCGGGTCGCCCCTGGAGGGCGATCTGCGGACCCTCGGCTTCGACGTGCGACTCGCCCCGGACGCGGCGGGCGCCGAAGCGGCGCTCGCGGCCGTCCCCGGCGACCAGCGGGTCGCGGTCGTCGACGCGGGCTTCGTGGGCCACGTCCACGCCCTGCGCCTCGGCCTCACCGACCCCCGCTTCCCCGCGGCCGCCATCCCCGGCGCCGTCACCGCGCAGCCCGCGGGCCGCCCGGCCCTGCACCGGGCGGTCGAGGTGAGCGGCGCCGACCCCGACGCCGTGGCCGCGAGCCTGGAGGCGGCCGGCACCGACGTGCACCGCCCCGAGCTCGGCGACCTCGTCGCCGCGGTCCCCGCCGACCCGCAGGCCCGCAACGAGACCCGCCAGGCCGTCGCCGCCGTCGACGACGAGGCGATCCGGCTGCGCACCGCGGTCAAGGCGCGGGACGGCTTCTTCACCACGTACTGCATCAGCCCCTACTCCCGCTACCTCGCCCGCTGGTGCGCGCGGCGCGGCCTGACCCCGAACCAGGTCACCACCGCGTCGCTGCTCACCGCCCTGGTCGCGGCCGGCTGCGCGGCGACCGGGACCCGGCCCGGCTTCGTCGCCGCGGGGTTGCTGCTGCTCTTCTCCTTCGTCCTGGACTGCACCGACGGGCAGCTCGCCCGCTACTCCCTGCAGTACTCGACGCTCGGCGCCTGGCTCGACGCCACCTTCGACCGCGCCAAGGAGTACGCGTACTACGCGGGCCTCGCGCTCGGCGCGGCCAACGCGACCGGCGACGACGTATGGGCCCTGGCCCTCGGCGCGATGGTCCTCCAGACCTGCCGGCACGTCGTCGACTTCTCCTTCAACGAGGCGAATCACGACGCGAGCGCCAACACCAGCCCCACCGCCGCGCTCTCCGACAGGCTCGACAGCGTCGGCTGGACGGTCTGGGTGCGCCGGATGATCGTCCTGCCGATCGGCGAACGCTGGGCGCTGATCGCCGTCCTCACCGCGGTGACCACCCCCCGCATCACCTTCTACGTCCTGCTTGTCGGCTGCGCCCTCGCCGCCTGCTACACCACCGCGGGCCGCGTCCTGCGCTCGCTGACCCGCAAGGCACAGCGCACCCCGCGCGCCGCCCAGGCGCTCGCCGACCTCGCCGACACCGGCTGGCTCTCCGGCGGCACCATCCGCAAGCTGCGCGGCGGCGGGTACGCCGCCCCGCTGCTCGCCCTCCTCGCCGCCGCCCAGCTCGTGATCGACGCGGCGGTCACCGGCTACGGGTCCTGGAGCGTCTTCGCCTCGGCCTGCGTCTACGTGCTGCTCGCCTCGCTCGCCGTCTCCGGACCGCTCACCGGCCCCCTGGACTGGCTGGTCCCGCCGGTCTTCCGGGCCGCCGAGTACGGCACGGTGCTGCTGCTCGCCGCCGAGGCGGACGTGAACGGGGCGTTGCCCGCGGCTTTCGGGCTGGTGGCGGCCGTCGCCTACCATCACTACGACACGGTGTACCGCATCCGCGGTGGCACCGGCGCGCCCCCGCGATGGCTCGTCCAGGCCATCGGCGGGCACGACGGCAGAACGCTGCTGGTCACACTGGCGGCCGCGCTGCTCGCACCGACTGATTTCCCGCTCGCGCTCACGGTGCTCGCCGTGCTCGTGGCACTCGTGGTGCTCGCCGAGAGCATCCGCTTCTGGGTCGCGTCCGCTCGACGCGGAGCACCCGCCGTACACGATGAAGGAGAACCCGCATGATCGGCCTCGTCCTGGCCGCCGGCGCCGGCAGCCGGCTTCGCCCCTACACCGAGACGCTCCCCAAGGCGCTCGTGCCCGTCGCGGGCGAGGGAACCGAGAACGAGCTCTCCGTCCTCGACCTCACGCTCAAGAACTTCGCCGAGATCGGCCTCACGGAGGTCGGCATCATCGTCGGCTACCGCAAGGAGGTCGTGCACGAGCGGAAGGCCGCCCTGGAGGCGAAGTACGGCCTGAAGCTGACGCTGATCGAGAACGACATCGCCGAGAAGTGGAACAACGCCTACTCGCTGTGGTGCGGCCGTGACGCCATCAAGCACTCGGTGATCCTCGCCAACGGCGACACCGTGCACCCGGTCTCCGTCGAGAAGACGCTGCTCGCCGCCCGCGGCGACGGCAAGAAGATCATTCTCGCCCTGGACACGGTGAAGGACCTCGGCGAGGAGGAGATGAAGGTCGTCGTCGACCCCGAGCGCGGTGTCCAGAAGATCACGAAGCTGATGGACCCGGCCGAGGCCACCGGCGAGTACATCGGTCTCACCCTCATCGAGGGCGAGGCCGCCGACGAGCTGGCCGACGCTCTCAAGGCCACGTACGAGCGCGACCCGCAGCTGTACTACGAGGACGGCTACCAGGAGCTCGTCAACCGCGGCTTCAAGGTCGACGTCGCCCCGATCGGCGACGTGAAGTGGGTCGAGATCGACAACCACGAGGACCTCGCCAAGGCCCGGGAGATCGCGTGCCAGTACTGACGAGGCTCATCCCCTCGCCGGTCGTCGTCGACATCCGGCCGGGGGCGCTCAACGACCTGGCCGGGGTCCTCGCCGACCAGAGGATCTCGTCGTCCACGGGCCGTCTCGCCATCGCCATCAGCGGCGGGTCGGGCGCGGCGCTGCGGGCCCGCCTGGAGCCCTCGCTGCCCCGCGCCGACTGGTTCGAGGTCGGCGGCGGCACCCTCGACGACGCGATCCAGCTCGCCGACGACGTCAAGAAGGCCGGCCGCTACGACGCGATCGTCGGGCTCGGCGGCGGCAAGATCATCGACTGCGGCAAGTTCGCCGCGGCGCGGGTGGGCCTGCCGCTGGTCGCCGTCGCGACGAACCTGTCGCACGACGGCCTCTGCTCGCCCGTCGCGACCCTCGACAACGACGCGGGCCGCGGCTCCTACGGCGTGCCGAACCCCATAGCGGTCGTCATCGACCTCGACATCATCCGCGAGGCACCGGTCCGCTTCGTGCGCTCCGGTATCGGCGACGCCGTCTCCAACATCTCCGCCATCGCGGACTGGGAGCTGGCCGCCCGCGAGCGCGGCGAGGACATCGACGGGCTGGCCGCCGCCATGGCCCGCCAGGCCGGCGAGGCGGTGCTGCGCCACCCCGGCGGGGTCGGCGACGACGCCTTCCTCCAGGTCCTCGCCGAGGGGCTGGTCCTCACCGGCATCGCCATGTCGGTCTCCGGCGACTCGCGGCCCGCCTCCGGCGCCTGCCACGAGATCAACCACGCCTTCGACCTCCTCTACCCCAAGCGCGCCGCCAGCCACGGCGAGCAGTGCGGCCTGGGTGCTGCCTTCGCGATGCACCTGCGCGGTGCCCGCGAGGAGTCCGCCTACATGGTCTCGGTGCTGCGCCGCCACGGCCTGCCGGTGCTGCCCGACGAGATCGGCTTCACCGTGGAGGAGTTCGTCAAGGTCGTGGAGTTCGCTCCGCAGACCCGGCCGGGCCGCTACACGATCCTCGAACACCTCGCCCTCACCTCCGACCAGATCAGGGACGCCTACGCCGACTATGCACAAGCCATCGGTAGCTGAGCTCCGCCCGGTCGTTCACCCCGCGGGGGTGAAGGACCGACGCAGCGGCGAACACTGGGGCGGGCGGCTCTACATGCGCGAGATCTCGCTGCGTGTCGACCGCCACCTGGTGAACACCAAGGTCACGCCCAACCAGCTGACCTACCTGATGACCGTCTGCGGCGTCCTGGCCGCGCCCGCCCTGCTCGTGCCGGGCATCTGGGGCGCCGTCGTCGGCGTCGTCGCGGTCCAGCTGTACCTGCTGCTCGACTGTGTCGACGGTGAGATCGCCCGCTGGCGCAAGCAGTACTCGCTCACCGGCGTCTGGATGGACCGCGTCGGCGCGTACCTCACCGACGCCGCCGTCCTGGTCGGTTTCGGCCTGCGCGCCGCCGACCTGTTCGGCACCGGCCGTATCGACTGGCTGTGGGCCTTCCTCGGCACGCTCGCCGCGCTCGGCGCCATCCTGATCAAGGCCGAGACGGACCTGGTCGCTGTCGCCCGCGCGCAGAGCGGCCGCGAGCAGGTCAAGGAGTCCGCCTCCGAGATCAAGGCGTCCGGCATGGCGCTGGCCCGCAGGGCGGCGTCCGCGCTGAAGTTCCACCGCCTCATCCTCGGCATCGAGGCGACCCTGCTCATCCTGGTCCTCGCGATCGTCGACCAGATCCGCGGCGACCTGTTCTTCACGCGCCTCGGCGTGGCCGTGCTCGCGGGCATCGCGCTGCTGCAGACCCTGCTCCACCTCGTGTCCATCCTCGCGTCGAGCAGGCTGAAGTGAGCACCTCCACCCGGTCCGCCAGGGTCGGCGCGGTGATCATCACCATGGGCAATCGCCCGGCCGAGCTGCGCGCCCTCCTCGACTCGGTCGCCAAGCAGGACGGCGACCCGGTCGAGGTGGTCGTGGTGGGCAACGGCTCGCCCGTCCCGGACGTCCCCGACGGCGTGCGGACCGTGGAGCTGCCCGAGAACCTCGGCATCCCCGGCGGGCGCAACGTCGGTATCGAGGCCTTCGGGCCCTCGGGCTCCGACGTGGACATCCTGCTCTTCCTCGACGACGACGGGCTGCTGCCGCTGACCGACACGGCCGAGCTGTGCCGCGAGGCCTTCGCCGCCGACCCGAAGCTCGGCATCATCAGCTTCCGCATCGCGGACCCGGAGACCGGCGAGACGCAGCGCCGCCACGTGCCGCGACTGCGCGCCGCCGACCCGATGCGCTCCTCGCGCGTGACGACGTTCCTGGGCGGCGCCAACGCGGTGCGCACCCGCGTCATCGCCGAGGTCGGCCCGCTGCCCGAGTCGTTCTTCTACGCCCACGAGGAGACCGACCTCGCCTGGCGGGCCCTGGACGCGGGCTGGATGATCGACTACCGCGCCGACATGGTCCTGAACCACCCGACCACCGCCCCCTCCCGGCACGCGGTCTACCACCGCATGGTCGCCCGCAACCGCGTCTGGCTCGCCCGCCGCAACCTGCCCGCGCCCCTCGTCCCCCTCTACCTGGGGGTGTGGCTGCTGCTCACACTGGCCCGCCGCCCCTCGGGGCCGGCCCTGCGGGCCTGGCTCGGCGGCTTCAAGGAGGGCTGGACGACCGGCTGCGGGCCCAGGCGCCCGATGAAGTGGCGTACGGTGTGGCGCCTGACCCGACTGGGCCGACCTCCCGTCATCTGACAAGCTCGGGTCTGAGAGCATGCGGCCGAACCCCGGCCCCAGGCCCTCGCCTCTGCCGATCAGGCTGCACTTTTGAAGACGAAAGTTCCTCTTGTGAGTGAGACAACGCATGACGGGCCGGTCGCGGTGAGCGCGGCGCCGTCGCCCGACGACGGACTCGCCCCGGCCGAGCTCGCCGCCAAGTACGGCCTGTCCGTCAGCGGTGCCCGCCCCGGCCTGTTCGAGTACGTACGGCAGCTGTGGAGCCGGCGGCACTTCATCATCGCCTTCTCCCAGGCGAAGCTGACCGCCCAGTACAGCCAGGCCAAGCTCGGCCAGGTCTGGCAGGTGGCGACACCGCTGCTGAACGCGCTCGTCTACTACCTGATCTTCGGCCTGATCCTCGGCGCCAACCGGGGCATGGAGCGGGAGGTCTACGTCCCCTTCCTGGTGACCGGGGTCTTCGTCTTCACCTTCACGCAGAGCTCGGTCATGGCCGGTGTGCGGGCGATCTCCGGCAACCTCGGCCTCGTGCGGGCCCTGCACTTCCCGCGCGCCTCGCTGCCCGTCTCCTTCGCGCTCCAGCAGCTCCAGCAGCTGCTGTTCTCGATGATCGTGCTGTTCATCGTGGCGTGCGCCTTCGGCAGCTTCCCCGGCATGCGCTGGCTGTTGATCGTCCCGGCCCTGGTGCTGCAGTTCCTCTTCAACGTGGGACTGGCCCTGATCATGGCGCGGGCCGGTGCCAAGACCCCCGACCTCGCCCAGCTCATGCCGTTCGTGATGCGTACGTGGATGTACGCGTCCGGCGTCATGTTCGCCATCCCGATCATGCTCAAGGACAAGCCGCAGTGGATCGCGGACGTCCTGCAGTGGAACCCCGCCGCCATCTACATGGACCTGATGCGCTTCGCGCTGATCGACGGCTATCCCCGCGGGTGGCTGCCGCCGCACGTCTGGGCGGTCGCCCTCGGCTGGGCCGTTCTCGTGGCCATCGGTGGCTTCATCTACTTCTGGAAGTCCGAGGAGCGGTACGGCCGTGGCTGATCTCGACAAGAAGACCGACGCGCGCATCCCGACGGTCATCGCCGACGAGTTGCACATCGTGTACCGCGTCAACGGCGCCAAGACCGGCAAGGGCAGCGCCACCTCCGCCCTGAGCCGCATACTCAAGCGCGGTGAGGAGCGCGGGGTCCGCAAGGTGCACGCCGTGCGCGGCGTCTCCTTCACCTCCTACCGCGGCGAGGCGATCGGGCTCATCGGCTCGAACGGCTCCGGCAAGTCGACGCTGCTGCGCGCCATCGCCGGACTGCTGCCCGCGGAGAAGGGCAAGGTCTACACCGACGGCCAGCCCTCGCTGCTCGGCGTGAACGCGGCGCTGATGAACGACCTGACGGGCGAGCGCAACGTCATCCTGGGCGGTCTCGCCATGGGCATGTCCCGTGAGGAGATCAAGGAGCGCTACCAGGACATCGTCGACTTCTCGGGCATCAACGAGAAGGGCGACTTCATCACCCTGCCGATGCGCACGTACTCGTCCGGCATGGCGGCGCGCCTGCGGTTCTCCATCGCGGCCGCCAAGGACCACGACGTGCTGATGATCGACGAGGCCCTGGCGACCGGCGACCGCTCCTTCCAGAAGCGCTCGGAGGCCCGCATCCGCGAGCTGCGCAAGGAGGCCGGCACGGTCTTCCTGGTGAGTCACAACAACAAGTCGATCCGGGACACCTGCGACCGCGTGCTGTGGCTGGAGCGCGGCGAGCTGCGGATGGACGGTCCGACGGCCGAGGTGCTGAAGGAGTACGAGAAGTTCACGGGCAGGTGACCCTCCACCGTCCCGGCCGCGTCATATGAGGCCCCACCGGACTCCACCGGTGGGGCCTCCGATATGACTGTATCGGCCACCTATGGGGCCGGATCCCTGGCGATCACGGTCAAGGGTGGGTCAACTTCCTTGTGCGTAAGGAATCTTGGCATCGATCGGTGTGTTGTTGTGATGTGCCGAACACCCCGCCGCGGCGGCCATCGTTGTACAACGTAAGCTGTACCGGTGCTTATTCGCGGCAAGTGGGGCGATACTGCGCGATGTCCCGGCCTGATGGGGGAGGGCCGGTCGTGCGGACGACCGGGCGGCGTGTCCGAAATAGGATGTATTGGGTCCGCAGTGTAGAACGGGAGACGTGACGGCAATGGCTACGGAAACTCTCCAGGTCCACGAGGCTTTCGCCGTCGTCCGGGACGCGGACAGCGCCCGGTGACCGCGGCGTCCCGTGAGCGCCCGGACTCCCCGCAGAGCCCGGCGACCGCCACCCTCGACAAGGCCGCCGACGAGAACTTCCCGGTCGCCCCCTTCTTCCTGCCGCGCGCCTGGCGCGACGACCTGATGGCCGTCTACGGCTTCGCCCGTCTGGTCGACGACATCGGCGACGGGGACCTCGCCCCCGGTGGCGCCGACGCCCGCCTCCTCGGCGTCTCACCCGAACGGGCCGACGACCGCCTGGCGATGCTCGACGCCTTCGAGGCGGACCTGCGCCGGGTCTTCGACGCGACCCCCCGCCACCCGCTGCTGTGCGCCCTGCAGCCCACCGTCCGGCGCCGCTCGCTCACCCCCGAGCCGTTCCTCGGCCTGATCGAGGCCAACCGCCAGGACCAGCTCGTCACCCGCTACGAGACCTACGACGACCTGCTCGCCTACTGTGAGCTGTCCGCCAACCCGGTCGGCCGCCTCGTCCTCGCCCTCACCGGCACCGCGACCCCCGAGCGCATCCGCCGCTCGGACGCGGTCTGCACGGGGCTGCAGATCGTCGAGCATCTGCAGGACGTCGCCGAGGATCTCGGCCGGGACCGCGTCTACCTGCCGGCCGAAGACATGAAACAGTTCCACGTCCAGGAGTCGGATCTCGCCGCACCGACCGCGGGCGCGTCGGTGCGCGCTCTGGTCGCGTTCGAAGCGGAACGCGCCCTCCGGCTCCTGAATGAAGGCACCTCCCTCGTGGGTAGCGTCCACGGCAGGCTGAAGCTGTTGCTGGCCGGGTTCGTGGCCGGGGGGAAGGCGGCGGTGCACGCGATCACCGCCGCTTCGTACGACGTCCTTCCTGGACCGCCCAGGCCCACCAAGCTCCAACTGCTGCGCGAGGTGGGAGCGACTCTGCGAGGAGAGGGGTGAGCAGAACCGTGGAGTTCGACCAGCAGACGCCGGCACCGGTGCTCGCCGCATACAGCTACTGCGAGACCGTCACCGGCCAACAGGCCCGCAACTTCGCCTACGGCATCCGACTGCTGCCGACCGCGAAGCGGCGCGCCATGTCGGCGGTGTACGCGTTCTCGCGCCGCGTGGACGACATCGGCGACGGCACGCTGGCACCGGAGGTGAAGGCGCAGCGGCTCGAAGAGACCCGGGCGCTGCTCGGCCGGGTCCGCGCGGGCGAGGTCGACGAGGACGACACCGATCCGGTGGCCGTCGCGCTCGCGCACGCCGCCGGCCGGTTCCCGATCCCGCTCGGCGGGCTCGACGAGCTGATCGACGGGGTCCTGATGGACCTGCGCGGCCAGACCTACGAGACCTGGGACGACCTGGCGGTGTACTGCCGGTGCGTCGCCGGTGCCATCGGGCGGGTCTCGCTGGGCGTGTTCGGGACCGAACCGGGGGCGCGCGGCGCCGACCGCGCGCCGGAGTATGCCGACACGCTCGGGCTCGCGCTCCAACTGACCAACATCCTGCGCGACGTCCGCGAGGACGCCGCCGACGGGCGCACCTACCTGCCCGCCGAGGACCTCGCCAAGTTCGGCTGCGCGGACGGGTTCAAGAGCCCGGTGATGCCGGCCGGCTCCGACTTCGAGGGGCTCGTCCACTACGAAGTGCGGCGCGCCCGCGCCCTCTTCGCCGAGGGCTACCGGCTGCTTCCGCTGCTCGACCGCCGCTCCGGCGCCTGCGTCGCCGCGATGGCCGGAATCTACCGGCGGCTGCTCGACCGTATCGAGCGCGAACCGCAGGCCGTGCTCCGCGGCCGCGTCTCGCTGCCCGGCCACGAGAAGGCGTACGTCGCCGTGCGCGGCCTGTCCGGCCTCGACGCGCGTACCGTCTCCCGGGCCGCGCTCAGGAGGCGCGCCTGATGAGCCGTCCGGTGCTCCGCGTCGGCTCCGCCGCGAAGGGGCGCGCAACCCTCCAGGGTGGCGCGGCGTCCCTGGAGGCAACGGCCTGTCGCGCGTCCGCCCCACCCGCGGCCTCCGCGGCTCCCCGCCGCACGCCGGCCGTACGCCCCCTGGGCAGCACCGAGGGAGAGGACGCATGAGCACCGGCAACACGGCACCGCAAGCGCACGACGCGGACCCCGGCACGTCCCCGCCGAGCCCCACCGCCGTGGTCGTCGGCGGCGGCCTCGCCGGGGTGACCGCGGCCCTCGCGCTCGCCGACGGCGGCCTGGACGTGACCCTCCTAGAGGGCCGGCCCCGCCTGGGCGGACTCGCCTTCTCCTTCAAGCGCGGCGACCTCACCGTCGACAACGGCCAGCACGTGTACCTGCGCTGCTGCGCCGCCTACCGGTGGTTCCTCGACCGCATCGACGCCGCCTCGCTCGCACCCGTGCAGGAACGTCTCGACGTGCCCGTCCTCGACGCGGAGCGCAACCGGCTGGGCCGGCTGCGGCGCGACGCGCTGCCCGTCCCGCTCCACCTGGCCAGGAGCCTGGCCACCTACCCGCATCTCTCGCTCGCCGAACGCGCGAGCGTCGGACGCGCCGCGCTCGCCCTCAAGGGGCTCGACCTCGACGACCCGGCCCTCGACGAACGCGACTTCGGCTCCTGGCTCGCGGAGCACGGCCAGTCGCGGCGGGCCGTCGAGGCGCTCTGGGACCTGGTGGGCGTCGCGACCCTGAACGCGGTCGCGGGGCACTCCTCGCTGGCCCTCGCTGCCATGGTGTTCAAGACCGGACTCCTCTCCGACCCCGGGGCCGCCGACATCGGCTGGGCCCGCGTGCCCCTCGGCGAACTCCACGACACCCTCGCCCGCAAAGCGCTCGACTCCGCCGGCGTGCGCACCGGACTGCGTACCCGCGTCACCTCCATCTCCCGTATGGAGAACGGACGTTGGGCCGTCGAAGTTCCCGCAGGACCGGACGGTCCGGGCCAGATCCTCAACCCGGACACCGTGGTGCTCGCCGTACCGCAGCGCGAGGCGCACGACCTGCTGCCCGACGGCGCGCTCGACGACCCCGGCCGACTGCTCGCCATCGGCACCGCGCCGATCCTGAACCTGCACGTCGTCTATGGCCGCAAGGTCCTCAAGCGTCCCTTCTTCGCCGCGCTCGGCTCCCCGGTCCAGTGGGTCTTCGACCGCACGGACGCCTCCGGGCTGACCGAGGGCCAGTACCTGGCGGTGTCGCAGTCGGCCGCGCAGGACGACATCGACGAGCCCGTCGCCGCCCTGCGCGAGCGCTACCTGCCCGAACTGGAGCGGCTGCTGCCCGCCGCGCGCGGCGCCAAGGTGCACGACTTCTTCGTCACCCGCGAGCGGACGGCGACCTTCGCCCCCACCCCCGGCGTCGGCGCCCTGCGGCCCCCGGCCCGCACCAACGCCCCCGGCCTCTACCTGGCCGGTGCGTGGACCGCCACCGGATGGCCCGCGACCATGGAGGGCGCGGTGCGCAGCGGCACCAGCGCCGCGGACGCGGCGCTGGCCGCACTCGGCCGCCCGCGCGGCCACCTTTTCCGGGAGGCGACGTGAGCAGCGCACGCACCCCGGCAGCAACGCCGACATCGGTCAAACTAGGAGAGACTGTGCCACCTGTGCCCTCGGCCGGAACGGCCGCCGACGCGGTGGACGTGACCGCGCTTCTGGAGCGCGGCCGAACCCTGGCCACGCCCGTGCTCAAAAAAGCGGTGGGCCGTCTCGCGTCCCCCATGGACACCGTCGCCGCCTACCACTTCGGCTGGATCGACGCGCAGGGCAACCCCGCCGACGGCGACGGCGGCAAGGCCGTACGCCCGGCCCTCGCCGTGCTCTCCGCGCAGGCCGCGGGCGCCGCCCCCGAGGTCGGGGTGCCCGGCGCCGTCGCGGTCGAGCTCGTCCACAACTTCTCGCTGCTCCACGACGACCTGATGGACGGCGACGAGCAGCGCCGCCACCGCGACACCGTGTGGAAGGTGCACGGGCCCGCGCAGGCCATCCTGGTCGGCGACGCCCTGTTCGCCCTCGCCAACGAGGTGCTCCTGGAGATCGCCTCGGTCGACGCGGGCCGCGCCACCCGCCGCCTGACCACCGCCAGCCGCGCCCTGATCGACGGTCAGGCGCAGGACATCTCCTACGAGCACCGCGAGCGCGTCAGTGTCGAGGAGTGCCTGGAGATGGAGGGCAACAAGACGGGCGCCCTGCTGGCCGTCGCCTCCTCCGTCGGCGCGGTCCTCGGCGGCGCCGACGACGCCACCGCCGACGCCCTGGAGACGTACGGCTACCACCTCGGCCTCGCCTTCCAGGCCGTCGACGACCTGCTGGGCATCTGGGGCGACCCCGAGGCCACCGGCAAGCAGACCTGGAGCGACCTGCGCCAGCGCAAGAAGTCGCTGCCGGTCGTCGCCGCGCTCGCCGCGGGCGGCCCGGCCTCCGAGCGGCTCGGCGAACTGCTCGCCGCGGACGCGAAGAACAGTGACTTCGACACGTTCTCCGAGGCGGAGTTCGCCGCCCGCGCCGCGCTCATCGAGGAGGCCGGCGGGCGCGAGTGGACCAGCGAGGAGGCCCGGCGCCAGCACGCCGTCGCCCTCGAAGCCCTGGACTCCGTCCAGATGCCGGACCCGGTGCGCGCCCAGTTCGCGGCGCTCGCCGACTTTGTCGTCGTACGAAAGAGATGATCACTATCGGCCGTATATGACGCGCGTCGCCGGCCGGTGTCCCGCCAGGGCATCGGCCGACGGTTACCCAGCAGAGAAGAACCACTGCACGAAGGGATAGCCATGACAGCGACGACCGACGGAAGCACCGGAGCCGTGACTCCCGAGGCGACCTCGGCCACCACTGCCCCCCTGACCGAAACGACCCCCGAGGCGGCCGGGACACCCAGCGCCGCCGGCCGAGCCATACAGCGCGCCACGGACTTCCTGCTCGCCCGGCAGGACGCCCAGGGCTGGTGGAAGGGCGATCTCGACACGAACGTGACGATGGACGCCGAGGACCTGCTGCTCCGTCAGTTCCTGGGCATCCGGGACCGGGCCACCACCGATGCCGCCGCCCTGTTCATCCGCGGGGAGCAGCGCGCGGACGGCACCTGGGCCACCTTCTACGGCGGCCCCGGCGACCTCTCCGCCACCATCGAGGCCTACGTCGCCCTGCGCCTCGCCGGGGACGCTCCCGACGACCCGCACATGGCCCGGGCCTCCGCGTGGGTCCGCGAGCGCGGCGGCATCGCCGCCAGCCGCGTCTTCACCCGGATCTGGCTGGCCCTGTTCGGCTGGTGGAAGTGGGACGACCTCCCCGAACTCCCGCCGGAACTCATCTACTTCCCCAAGTGGATGCCGCTCAACATCTACGACTTCGGCTGCTGGGCGCGGCAGACCATCGTGCCGCTCACCATCGTGTCCGCGAAGCGCCCGGTGCGGCCCGCGCCGTTCTCGCTGGACGAGCTGCACACCGACGCGCGCGACCCCAACCCGGCCAAGCCGCTCGCCCCGGTGGGAAGTTGGGACGGAGCCTTCCAGCGGCTCGACAAAATCATGCACGGCTACCGCAAGGTCGCCCTCAAGCGGTTGCGCGCCTCCGCCATCAACACCGCGGCCCGCTGGATCATCCAGCGCCAGGAGAACGACGGCTGCTGGGGAGGGATCCAGCCGCCCGCCGTCTACTCCGTGATCGCCCTGCACCTGCTCGGGTACGACCTGCGCCACCCGGTGCTCAAGGCCGGGCTGGCCTCGCTCGACCGGTTCACCGTGTGGCGCGAGGACGGGGCCCGGATGATCGAGGCCTGCCAGTCCCCGGTCTGGGACACCTGCCTGGCGACCGTCGCGCTCGCCGACGCCGGCCTGCCCGCCGACCATCCGAGCCTGATCAAGGCCGCGACGTGGATGATGGACGAGCAGGTCGACCGGCCCGGCGACTGGTCCGTGCGCCGGCCGCGCCTGGACTCCGGCGGCTGGGCGTTCGAGTTCGAGAACGACAACTACCCCGACATCGACGACACCGCCGAGGTGGTGCTCGCCCTGCGCCGCGTGGACCATCCGGACCGCCCGCGGCTGGAGAAGGCCATCGAGCGCGGGGTGCGCTGGAGCGTCGGGATGCAGTCGAAGAACGGGGCCTGGGCCGCCTTCGACGTCGACAACACCAGCCCGTTCCCCAACCGGCTGCCGTTCTGCGACTTCGGCGAGGTCATCGACCCGCCCTCCGCGGACGTCACCGGGCACGTCGTCGAGATGCTCGCCGTCGAGGGCCGGTCGAACGACCCGCGGACCCGGCGCGGCATCGAGTGGCTCCTCACCGAACAGGAGGAGAACGGCGCCTGGTTCGGCCGCTGGGGCGTCAACTACATCTACGGCACCGGCTCGGTGGTACCGGCGCTGACCGCCGCGGGGCTGCCCGTCACCCACCCGGCGATCCGGCGCGCGGTCACCTGGCTCACCTCCGTCCAGAACGAGGACGGCGGCTGGGGCGAGGACCTGCGCTCCTACCGCTACGAGGACTGGAAGGGCCACGGCGTCTCCACCGCCTCCCAGACCGCCTGGGCGCTGATGGCGCTGCTCGCGGCCGGGGAGCGGGACTCCAAGGCGGTCGAGCGGGGGATCGAGTTCCTCACCGGCACCCAGACCGAGGACGGCACCTGGGACGAGCCGTACTTCACCGGGACCGGCTTCCCCTGGGACTTCTCGATCAACTACCACCTGTACCGGCACGTCTTCCCGCTGACGGCGCTCGGCCGGTACGTGCACGGCGAGCCGTTCGCCGACTCGGCCGCCCGCGCGGCCGAGGGACGCTGATGCCGCGGGGCGGGGCGCCGCGGGACGCCACCCCGCTGCTCGTCGCCTGCGCGCTGGGCATCGAGCGGTTCGCCCTGCGCACGGGCAGCCGTGCCGGGGCCACCGCCCCGGTGACCGTGGTGCGCACGGGCATGGGCCCCCGCGCCGCCGAACGGGCCATGGCGCGCGTCCTCTCGGGCGCCGCTTTCGACGACGCCGCCGTGGTCGCCACCGGCTTCTGTGCCGGGCTCGCGCCCGGGATGCACCCCGGCGACCTCGTCGTGGCCGACCAGACCCGGGACACGCATGGGCACACCCCCTGCGCGGGCACGGATCTGCTGGTGAAAGAGCTGGTCAGAGCGGTGCCCGGCCGGACCGTGCACACCGGCCCGCTGACCGGCTCCGACCACGTGATCCGTGGTCACGAGCGCGCCGACCTCCTGGCGACCGGCGCGATCGCGGTCGACATGGAATCGGCGGCCACCCTGCGCGCGGCCACGGCGTCCGGCACGGCCGACGGACGTCCGGTTGCGGCTGTCCGAGTGGTCGTCGACGCTCCAGAACATGAACTCGTCCGGATCGGCACGTTGCGCGGTGGAGTATCGGCCTTCCGCGTCCTGCGTGCCGTCCTGCCCGCTTTTTTCGAATGGCACCGTTCTTTGCTGCTCCCTCGGAGGTGAGCCAGATGGTCATGCCGCTTCGTCAGTCCATCAAGGTTGCGACGTATCTCGCTGAACAGAAGATCCGCAGGCGGGAGAAGTTCCCGCTCATTGTCGAACTGGAGCCGCTCTTCGCCTGCAACCTGAAGTGCGAGGGCTGCGGGAAGATCCAGCACCCGGCCGGCGTGCTCAAGCAGCGCATGCCCGTCGCCCAGGCGGTGGGCGCCGTCCTGGAATCGGGCGCGCCGATGGTCTCGATCGCCGGCGGCGAGCCGCTGATGCACCCTCAGATCGATGAGATCGTGCGGCAATTGGTGGCCAAGAAGAAATACGTCTTCCTGTGCACCAATGCGATGCTGCTGCGCAAGAAAATGGAGAAGTTCACCCCCTCGCCGTTCTTCGCGTTCACCGTGCACATCGACGGCATGCGCGAGCGCCACGACGAGTCCGTCGCCAAGGAAGGCGTCTTCGACGAGGCGGTGGAGGCGATCAAGGAGGCCAAGAAGCGCGGCTTCCGGGTCACCACGAACTCGACCTTCTTCAACAACGACACCCCGCAGAACATCATCGAGGTGATGAACTACCTCAACGACGACCTCGCCGTCGACGAGATGATGATCTCGCCCGCGTACGCCTATGAGAAGGCCCCCGACCAGGAGCACTTCCTGGGTGTCACGCAGACCCGCGAACTGTTCAAGAAGGCCTTCGCGGGTGGCAACCGGCGGCGCTGGCGGCTCAACCACTCGCCCCTGTTCCTCGACTTCCTCGAGGGCAAGGTCGACTTCCCCTGCACCGCGTGGGCCATCCCGAACTACTCGCTCTTCGGCTGGCAGAAGCCCTGCTACCTGATGAGCGACGGCTACGTGCCGACGTACCGGGAGCTCATCGAGAAGACCGACTGGGAAGCGTACGGCCGCGGCAAGGACCCGCGGTGCGCCAACTGCATGGCGCACTGCGGCTACGAGCCGACCGCCGTCCTAGCCACCATGGGCTCCCTCAAGGAGTCCCTGCGCGCGATGACGGAGACCGTCGCCGGGAACCGTGGCTGACGCTGCCACGAGTTCCGCAGAGCCCGTCTCACCGGCACATTGCGAGGTGCCGGTGGGACGGGCTCCGGCGCGGCGACGCACGAGCGCCGCGCGCCGAGTCTGTGAGGTACGGACGGGAAGGGGGCTCGAGCGTGACGATGCTGGAAACCATCCGGGGGCCGCGCGACCTGAAGGCGCTGAGCGGGGAGGAGCTCGGTGAACTGGCTGGGGAGATCAGGCAGTTCCTGATCCACGCGGTCGCCAGGACCGGCGGACACCTCGGACCCAACCTGGGCGTGGTGGAACTCACCATCGCGCTCCACCGGGTCTTCGAGTCGCCCGTCGACCGGCTGGTCTGGGACACCGGCCACCAGAGCTACGTCCACAAACTGCTGACCGGACGGCAGGACTTCTCCAAGCTGCGCGGCAAGGGCGGCCTCTCCGGCTACCCCTCGCGCGAGGAGTCCGCGCACGACATCGTGGAGAACAGCCACGCCTCCACCGCCCTCGGCTGGGCCGACGGCCTCGCCAAGGCCCGGCAGGTACGGGGCGAGCGCGGCCACGTCGTCGCCGTCATCGGCGACGGCGCGCTCACCGGCGGCATGGCCTGGGAGGCGCTGAACAACATCGCGGCCGCCCGGGACCGGCCGCTGATCATCGTCGTCAACGACAACGAGCGCTCCTACGCCCCGACCATCGGCGGCCTCGCCGACCACCTCGCCGCCCTGCGCACGACCGACGGCTACGAGAAGGTGCTCGCCTGGGGCAAGGACGTCCTGCTGCGCACCCCCGTCGTCGGAACGACGGTCTACGAGTCGCTGCACGGCGCCAAGAAGGGTTTCAAGGACGCGTTCGCGCCGCAGGGCATGTTCGAGGACCTCGGCCTGAAGTACGTCGGCCCGGTCGACGGACACGACGTGGACGCCGTGGAGTCCGCGCTGCGCCGGGCCAAGCGCTTCCACGGGCCGGTCCTCGTGCACTGCCTGACCGAGAAGGGGCGCGGCTACGAACCCGCCCTCGCCGACGAGGCCGACCGCTTCCACACCGTGGGTGTGATGGACCCGCTGACGTGCGAGCCGCTCACCCCCGCCGCCGGACCGTCCTGGACGTCGGTGTTCGGCGACGAGATGGCGGCCATCGGACGCGAACGCGAGGACGTCGTCGCCCTCACCGCGGCCATGCTCCACCCGGTGGGCCTGACGAAGTTCGCGCAGGAGTTCCCGGACCGTATCTGGGACGTCGGGATCGCCGAGCAGCACGCCGCCGTCTGCGCCGCGGGCCTCGCGACCGGCGGACTCCACCCGGTCGTCGCCGTCTACGCGACCTTCCTCAACCGCGCCTTCGACCAGCTCCTGATGGACGTCGCGCTGCACAAGTGCGGTGTCACCTTCGTCCTGGACCGGGCCGGCGTCACCGGCGTCGACGGCGCCTCGCACAACGGCATGTGGGACCTGTCGGTCCTCCAGGTCGTGCCCGGCCTGCGGATCGCCGCGCCGCGCGACGCCGACCAGCTGCGGGCCCAGCTGCGGGAGGCGGTCGCGGTGGACGACGCGCCGACCCTGCTGCGCTTCCCCAAGGAGTCCGTCGGAGCGCCCCTCCCGGCCCTCGACCGGATCGGCGGCATCGACGTCCTGCACCGCTCCGAGGCGGCCCGCGTCCTGCTCGTCTCCGTCGGCGTGATGGCACCCGTCTGCCTGCGGGCCGCCGAACTCCTGGAGGCCCGCGGCATCGCCTGCACGGTGGTGGACCCGCGCTGGGTCAAACCGGTCGACCCCGGCCTCGCGCCGCTGGCGGCCCGGCACGACCTCGTCGCCGTCGTCGAGGACAACAGCCGGGCCGCGGGCGTCGGATCGGCGGTCGCGCTCGCCCTCGGCGAGGCCGAGGTCGACGTGCCCGTACGCCGGTTCGGGATCCCCGAGCAGTTCCTGGGCCACGCGAAACGGGCCGAGGTGCTCGCCGACATCGGACTGACGCCGGTGGAGATCGCGGGCCGCATCAGCACGAGCCTGAACCTGAAAGCCAGCACATCCGAGAAGGCCGGCAAGGAGAACGACGTATGAGCAAGGAGTTCGACCTCGGCAAACTGCTGGCCGAGCGCGGCGCCGAACGGTACGAGCTGCACGCCAAGTACCTCAACCACCAGCTGCCCAAGATGCTCCACACCATCGGCTTCGACCGGGTGTACGAGCGGGCCGAGGGCGCGCACTTCTGGGACGCGGAAGGCAACGACTACCTGGACATGCTCGCGGGCTTCGGCGTCATGGGTCTGGGGCGCCACCACCCGGTCGTCCGCAAGGCGCTGCACGACGTCCTGGACGCCTCGCTCGCCGACCTGACCCGGTTCGACTGCCAGCCCCTGCCCGGGCTGCTCGCCGAGAAGCTGCTGACCCACAGCCCGCACCTGGACCGGGTCTTCTTCGGCAACAGCGGGACGGAGGCGGTGGAGACCGCGCTGAAGTTCGCCCGCTACGCCACCGGCAGGCCCCGCGTCCTGTACTGCACGCACGCCTTCCACGGCCTGACCACCGGCTCGCTGTCGGTCAACGGCGAGGACGGGTTCCGCGACGGCTTCGCACCGCTGCTGCCCGACACGGCCGTACCGCTCGGTGATCTCGACGCGCTGGCCCGGGAGCTGAAGAAGGGCGACGTCGCCGGGCTGATCGTCGAGCCGATCCAGGGCAAGGGCGTACACGCGGCGCCGCCCGGCTACCTGCGGGCCGCGCAGGAGCTCCTGCACCGGCACAAGGCGCTGCTCATCGCCGACGAGGTACAGACCGGCCTCGGCCGCACCGGCGACTTCTACGCCTACCAGCACGAGGACGGTGTCGAACCGGACCTGGTCTGCGTGGCCAAGGCGCTCTCCGGCGGCTATGTGCCGGTCGGCGCGACGCTCGGCAGGGACTGGATCTTCAAGAAGGTCTACTCGTCCATGGATCGCGTCCTCGTCCACTCGGCGAGCTTCGGGGCCAACGCGCAGGCCATGGCGGCGGGACTCGCGGTCCTCACGGTGATGGAGGACGAGGAGACCGTCGCGCACGCCCGCGTCATGGGAGAGCTGCTCGCGGCGCGCCTCACCGCGCTCATCGACCGCTACGAGCTGCTCAGCGACGTCCGGGGCCGCGGCCTGATGATCGGCATCGAGTTCGGCCGCCCCACGTCCCTGAAACTGCGCAGCCGCTGGACCATGCTGCAGGCCGCGCGCAAGGGGCTGTTCGCACAGATGGTGGTCGTGCCGCTGCTGCAGAAGCACCGCATCCTCACCCAGGTCTCCGGCGACCACCTGGAGGTGATCAAGCTGATTCCGCCGCTGGTGGTGGACGAGGCCGACGTGGAGCGGTTCGTGGAGGCGTTCACGGCCGTGATGGACGAGGCGCACAGCGGGGGCGGGCTGATGTGGGACTTCGGCAAGACCCTGATCAAGCAGGCGGTGGCGAACCGCTGACGGGACACCCGCCCGGTTTGCCTCTGAGGCAAGAAAATTGCCTGGCAGACAGGGCTCTGGTGTGATCGCACCATGAGCCCTGCCCTCCCGGAGGAGGCTCCGGTCCCCCCGGAGCTGCCCACCGTCGCTCCCCAGCTGCGCGCCCTGCGCCGCCGCGCCGCGCTCACCCTCGAAGCCGCGGCGCGCTCCGCCGGCCTGTCGCCGGCGCATCTGTCGCGCCTGGAGACGGGACAGCGCCAGCCGTCGCTGCCGATGCTGCTCGCCCTCGCGCGTATCTACGGTACGACCGTCTCCGAACTGCTGGGCGAGACCCCCGCCGACCGGGACGCCGTGGTCAGGTCCCGCGCCATGGAGGCGACCGAGGCCGGCGGCTGGACGTACTACCAGGCGGGCTCCCCGGGCCGCGGCATGCAGGCGCTGCGGGTCCACGTGCCGTACGGCTCGCAGGGCGACATCGTCCGCGTCCACCCCGGCGAGGAGTGGCTCTACGTCCTCGAAGGGCGGCTACGGCTGCGCCTGGGGGACACGTCCTACCAGCTCGACCCCGGGGACAGCGCGCACTTCGACTCGCTCACCCCGCACCGGATCGCCGCCGCGGACGGGGACGGGGCCGAGCTGCTCTTCGTCCACACCTTGTTGCAGAGCCCGATCGCCGCGCTGTGTCTCGGCCCGGCGGCCGGCCCCGTCCGGGAGGTCTGAATCATGAGCGACGCCACCGAGCCCACCCCGGAGGAGCGGCCCGCCCGGCGGGACATCGAGGACAAGCTGCCGCGCGGCATCTGGGTGCGGGTCCTCGTGTACGTCTTCGCGGGGCACGCGCTCGCGGCCTTCATCTACATGCTCTTCACCCTGGGGGGCGGCCAGTAGCCCGCCGTCAGTCGAGGAGGCGCTCGCGCAGCCGGTCGCGGTCGGCCGCGCCGAACCGCAGGCCCTCCTCGAAGTAGCGGTCCACGGTTCCCCAGGTCTGTGCGATGGTCTCGAAGGCGGCGTGCAGATAGCTCGCACGCGCGTCGAAGAGGGGGCTGAGCAGCTCCATGACCTCGGGGGCGTAGGCGTCGCCCGAGGTGGAGGTGCGGCGCACCTTGTAGCGGCGGTGCGTGGCGTTCGACGCCAGGTAGTCCGCCTCGATGGCGTCGCGCTCCACGCCGACGGCGAGCAGCGTCACCGCGATCGACAGGCCCGCGCGGTCCTTGCCGGCCGCGCAGTGCATGAGGGCGGGCGTGCTGTCCTCGGCGAGCGCGTGCAGGACGCGGCTGTGCTCCGCGGTGCGCCGCGAGATGATCGCGCGGTACGACGTGATCATGCGGTTCGCCGCGCGGCCCTGGGAGAGCAGGGCGCGCAGCTGGTCTATGTCACCGTCGCGGACCATCTGCCAGAACTCGGCGCCGTCCGCCGGGTCGGTCAGCGGCAGGTTCACGTTGCGCGTCCCGGGCAGGGCGACGTCGGCGCCCTCCAGGCGCTGGTCGGCGGCGTTGCGGAAGTCGAAGACCGTGTGCAGGCCGAGCCCCGCGAGGAACGCGGCGTCCTCGGCGGTGGCGTGGGCGAGGTGGCCGCTGCGGAAGAGCACACCCGGGCGCACGCGCCGGCCGTCCACGGTCGGCAGACCGCCCACGTCACGGAAGTTGCGCACTCCGGACAGCTCGGGCTCGGTGGACGGGACGTGCTGCGTCACAGGGGGCTCCTCGCGATCGGGTCACCGGCGTTCCTCGCCGGCGAACGCGGTCCTGACGATACGACATGAGTTCCCGAGGCAACCTTCTGTCCGTTTCGGACCTTTTATTAATAACCATCCATAAATAAAAGGGCATTGGGTGGTTCGCGTGAGCAGGCTCATAACCGTGACGGCCCGTAGCGGCCGTCCCGAATTCTCGCGGCGGAAATTCCCGGAAGGTAAGGGCTGGGCAAAGCGCCGTTATCCACGCAGGGTGACACGGCGAACTCCCGGACGATCAAGAAAGCAACCCCGCCGGTGAATTCGGCGCTTGTCGCCGTCTTGTCGACCGGCTTACTGTCGCCCTTCCATCCGGACGGAACGCCTAATCCTGCCGCCGCCCGGATTCCCACCATGACGACCCGTGACGGCAGGAACGGGGGACCCACAGGCAGGACGCCGCCGGGAATTCCCCATGCGGCTAGGGGTGAAGCCGAATCCGTCCGCGGGTCCGGCCGGGCAGCTCCAGCCCGAACCCGACAGCTCACCTCGTAGGCGACGGAGAGGAAAAGCGCCATGCCCGCCAAGGGAAAGCACCGCCGTTCCACGACCCAGCGCCTCACCCGCGCCGCCGCCGTCGCCTCGGCCGGCGGGGCCGCGCTCGCCCTGCCGCTGATCGGCGCCACCGGCGCCCACGCGGCGACCGGCGACGCCGCCCCGGCCGCCACGACGTACACGGTCAAGGCCGGTGACACGCTCGCGAAGATCGCCGCCGCGCAGCACGTCGACGGCGGCTGGCAGAAGCTGTACGAGGCCAACAAGAAGGTCGTCGGCGCCGACGCGGGCCTCATCAAGCCCGGCCAGCAGCTCACGCTCGAGGGCGCGGCCCCGGCTGCCGCCACCACGACGAGCACCGCCACCGCCGACTACGTGAAGCCGGTCGACGGACCCGTCGGCACGGCGTACCACGCCTCCGGCTCCTCGTGGTCCAGCGGCTACCACACCGGCACCGACTTCGTGGTCTCCACCGGTACCGCCGTCAAGGCCGTCGGCGCCGGCACCGTCGTCTCCGCCGGCTGGGACGGCAGCTACGGCAACGAGGTCGTCATCAAGCACGCCGACGGCGACTACTCGCAGTACGCCCACCTGTCCTCGATCGGCGTCTCGGCCGGGCAGACCGTCACCGCCGGCCAGCAGATCGGCCTCTCCGGGGCCACCGGCAACGTCACCGGACCGCACCTGCACTTCGAGATCCGCACCTCGCCGCAGTACGGCTCCGACATCGACCCGCTGACGTACCTGCGCGACCACGGCGTCACCCTCTGAGCCACGCGCGATCCTTGCGGCGCCCGGGGTTATTCCCCGGGCGCCGCGTGCGTTTTCTCACCCCACGTCAACCCCTGGTTACGTTGGCGTAGGTCACACGCCGAGGTGAAAGATGTGTGGTCGTGGCAAACGAATCGAGATCACTCGGCAGCGGCACGATTCGGTCCTACGCGGCGGTGGGGGACAGCTTCACCGAAGGCGTCGGGGACCCCGGACCCGACGGCAGTTACGTAGGCTGGGCGGACCGGCTCGCCGTCCTCCTGGACGATCGCGTCGCCGAGGACACCTTCCAGTACGCGAACCTCGCCGTGCGCGGCAAACTCATCGACCAGATCGTCGCCGACCAGGTCCCGCGGGCCGTCGAACTCGCCCCCGACCTGGTGACCCTGGTCGCCGGCGGCAACGACATCATCCGGCCCGGCACCGACCCGGACGACGTGGCCGAACGGTTCGAGAAGGCCGTCGCGCGGCTCGCCGAGGCCTGCGGCACCGTCATGGTGGCCACCGGCTTCGACACCCGCGACGTGGCCGTGCTCAAGCACCTGCGCGGCAAGATCGCCACGTACAACATGCATGTGCGCGCCATCGCCGACCGGTACGGCTGCCCCGTGCTCGACCTGTGGTCCCTGCGCTCCGTCCAGGACCGCCGGGCCTGGGACGAGGACCGGCTCCACCTCTCCGCCGAGGGGCACACCCGGGTCGCCCTGCGCGCGGCGCAGGCGCTCGGCATCGAGGTCCCCGCCGACCCGGAGCAGGCCTGGCCGCTGCTGCCGCCGCGCGGCACGTTCGCGGTGCGGCGCGACGACATCCACTGGGCGCGCGAGTTCCTGGTGCCGTGGATCGGGCGGCGGCTGCGCGGCGAGTCCTCCGGGGACCGCGTGATGGCCAAGGGGTTCGTGGACCCGCACCTGATCAAGCTGCACCTGGAGTCCGCGTCCTGAACCACGTGGCGCCGTAGCGCCGGTCCGGTCTCCTCTCTCCTCCAAGTGGCGCGCACAGCCGTTCCAAAGCGCTCATCGAGGTGACCGGGCGGAGTGGCGTCACCCGCCGGGCCGGGCGCGGGTGCTGGGATGTCGGCTGCCCGCCGCGTCGGCGGGCCCGACCGGGAAGGACCCCGCTCCCATGCCTGTACGTCCCCGCCACCGCGCCGCACTCGTCGGCGCTCTGCTCGCCCTCACCCTGCCGGCGCTTCCGGCCGCCGCCGCCCAGGGGGCACCGCACACCGCCCCCGCCGCCGCCTCCGCGCCCCGGCCCGCGACCCTGACCGTGACCGGCGAGGGCCGGGCCAGTACGGCGCCGGACATGGCGACCGTCACCGCGGGCGTCGAGGCGAACGGGCCCACCGCGAAGGCCGCCCTGGCCACCCAGAGCCGGACCGCGGACGCGCTGCTCGCGGCCGTGCGCAAGGCGGGCGTCGCCGAGCGGGACATCCGCACGGAGAACCTCTCGGCCTCCGCCGTCTACGAGAGCGGTCCGGAGCCGGGCGCGGCCACGCGCGTCGCCGGGTACCGGGCCACCCAGTCGTTCTCCGTCAAGGTCCGCCACCTCGAGCGGACCGGTGAGGTCATCCAGGCGATGGCCGACGCGGCGGGCGACGACGTCCGGATCGACTCCGTCGTCTTCGACGTCGCCGACCCGAGCCGGCTGCGCTCCGCTGCCCGGGCGGCCGCGCACGCCGACGCCCATGAGAAGGCCGTCCAGTACGCCAAGGTGAGCGGGCACAAGCTCGGCCGCCTGGTCTCGCTCGAGGAGAGCCCGAACGGCAGGCCGCGCCCGGTGGCGGTCCCCGCCGCGGCCTTCGCCGATACCGCGCAGAAGGTCCCGGTGGCGGCCGGCGAGATCGAGGACGAGGTCACCGTGACGGCGGTGTACGAGCTGAACTGAGGCCGGGCCCGGGCCGGGCGCTGGGTGCGGGGGCGGTGCGGGCCGCTGCCGGAGGGGCGGCACATAATGGGACTCTGATCGATCAACGGGAGGCGCTGTGCCACGTTCCTTGAGTCCCGGTCTGCGCTCGTTGCAGCCTGCCGCGTTCGGCGCCGAGGCCACCGGCGCGCGGCTGGAGCGGATCCGCAGGTCGCCGAATTTCGCCGACGGACAGTTCCAGAACCCCCTCGGAGCCCGCACCCGGCCCGACGGCTCCATGCTCGACCTCGCCAAGGTGTACTTCCGCAAGGAGGAGCGGGCCCGCCGCGCTCCCACGGGCACCGTCCCGGTCCACGCCACGACCCTCGCGGACCTGTCGAAGCCGTCCGCGAGCGGTCTGCGCATCACCTGGATGGGGCACTCCAGCGTGCTGGCGGAGATCGACGGGGTCCGGGTGCTCTTCGACCCGGTCTGGGGCGAGCGCTGCTCCCCGTTCGCCTTCGCCGGACCCCGGCGGCTGCACCCCGCGCCGCTGCCCCTCGCGGCGCTCGGCCCGGTCGACGTGGTCGTCATCTCGCACGACCACTACGACCATCTCGACCTGCCCACCATCAAGGCGCTCGCCGGTACGGACACCGTCTTCGCCGTGCCGCTCGGCGTCGGCGCGCACCTGGAGCACTGGGGAGTGCCGGCCGACCGGCTGCGCGAGCTGGACTGGCAGGAGTCGGCCGAGGTCGGCGCGGTGACGCTCACGGCGACGCCCGCCCGCCACTTCTGCGGCCGCGGTCTGCGCAACCCGCAGCACACCCTCTGGGCGTCCTGGGCCGTCACCGGGCCGGAGCACCGCATCTACCACAGCGGTGACACCGGGTACTTCCAGGGTTTCCGGGACATCGGCGCGCAGCACGGCCCGTTCGACGTGACCATGATCCAGGTCGGCGCGTACGCGGAGTTCTGGCCCGACATCCACATGACACCGCAGGAGGGGCTGCGCGCCCACCTCGACCTCCAGGGCGGCGAGCCGCACGGCGTGCTGCTGCCGATCCACTGGGGCACGTTCAACCTGGCGCCGCACGCGTGGGCGGAGCCGGGGGAGTGGATGCGGGACGTGGCCGAGGAGGCGAGCCAGGCGGCGGCCTTCCCGCGCCCGGGCGAGCCCTTCGAACCGGCGGGGCCGCTGCCGGACGAGCCGTGGTGGCGCCCGGTCTCCCACCCCCTCACCCACCCGTGGCGCCGCCCCCGGATCGTCGAGGACGGGGCCGGGGCCGGGACGAGCAAGGGAGAGCTTGATCTTGCGGGCGAGCGCTGAGGCCGGCCCCGTGATCTGAGTCCCCTGAAGTGCCCTGCCGCCGCTGCACGAGCGGCGGTTCAGGGACAGGACTCCTCGGACTTCACCGCGGTGAGCGTGACCGGCTGCCCGTGGAGGGCCGCGCCCGCCGCCGGGTTCTGGGTGCGCACCTTCCAGTTCGACTCGACCAGTACCCAGCGGTCGTCCGGCAGGGCGTCCCGCACCGTGAGGGAGGCGCCGGACTCCAGGGCGGAACGCACGGCCTTCACGGACCTGCCGCCGAAGTCCGGCATGGTGTCACCGGTCGCCGTCGCGGGCTTCTCGTCCTTCGCCGGGCAGTCCTCCTCCAGCTTCACCGCTCCGAAGTCGAAGTCGGTGCCGGTCGACCTGGAGGTGCCGGCCTTCACGTTCTGACTGCACACCTTCCAGTTCCGGTCGAACGCCTGCATGCGCTCGCGACACAGCGCGTCGTGCGAAGCGAGCCCGAAGAAACCAGTTTTCTGCGCCTTGTCCTGTGCCGACTGCAGGCCCATGCCCACGAAGTCGGGGACGGTCGCCTTCTTCGGCGCGTCCGCGGCCGGCTCGGCGTCGTCGGCCGGTTCGGCCGCTTCGTGCCGCGCGGGCTCGGCTGCGGCGGTCTTCGTCACCGTGACGGTGGGCTGGGGTGCGGCCGTGGCGGCGGCGCGGCCCGGGAAGCGGCGCGCTGAACTGCGGCGCGCCAGCGGCATCTGACGGTATGACATGCGACCGCCGAGGGCCACCCGGGTGGGAAGGGCGGTCGCGCGGGCGCGTAATCAGTCACCTGTTCGGTGGCTCATACCAGAGCGGGACGTCGGCCGCCGGAGTTCGGCAACTGCCCGACGCACATACGGCGATGCCGACTACCGTGAGTGCTCGCCGTGCGACGCCCGGTCGATCTCCGCTGTGCCGCCCTGCGCTTCCGCCCACCCCGAGAGAACCGAGGACGAGGACGCCGTATGTCTCAGCTCCGCCAGCCGGCCGCCCGCGCAGACCGCCGCGAAGGCGGGCGGCACGGCAGGCCGACGGGGCGGTCCGCGCCGCGTCCCGCCGAGACCCACATACGGCCTCAGCTGCTGCGCCTGGCCGTCCTGCCGCCCGTGGCCGTGGCGCTCAGCGCCTGCGCGGCCGTGCTGTTCACCGTGCGCTCCACCGGGGCGCGGCCCGGCCCCGCCCTGTGGGGCGTGCTCACCGGGGCCTGCTGCGTCACCCTCGCCGGCATCGTCATCGCGGCCGTCGCCGCCGACCGCGCCGCCGCCACCGTCCGCGACCGGGTTCTCGGCCTGCGCCGCACCACCGCCCGCGGCCAGGCCGAACTGCGGGGTCTCGTCGAGCAGTTGCGCAAGGGCGAAGGGCCACCGCCGCGCCGTGCCCCCAAGGCGCTCGCGCCCGGCGCCGACGAGTTCGACCGGCTCGCCGCCGACCTGACGCGGGCCCAGGACGCCGCCGTCACGGCCGTCGTCCAGGCCACCCAGCTCTCCGGCCAGGCGGGCAGCCACCAGAAGGTCGAGGTCTTCGTCAACCTCGCCCGCCGCCTGCAGTCCCTGGTCCACCGCGAGATCTCCCTCCTCGACGACCTGGAGAACGACGTCGAGGACCCCGACCTGCTCAAGGGCCTCTTCCACGTCGACCACCTCGCCACCCGCATCCGCCGGCACGCCGAGAACCTCGCGGTGCTCGGCGGCGCCGTCTCGCGGCGGCAGTGGAGCCACCCCGTCTCCATGACCGAGGTGATGCGCTCTGCCATCGCCGAGGTCGAGCAGTACGCGCGGGTCAAGCTCGTCCCGCCGATCGAGGGCACCCTGCGCGGGCACGCCGTCGCCGACTGCATCCATCTGCTCGCCGAACTCGTCGAGAACGCCACCGTGTTCTCCGCCCCGCACACCCAAGTGCTGCTCCGCGCCGACCTGGTGACCTCCGGCCTCGCCATCGAGGTCGAGGACCGCGGCCTCGGGATGCCGGTGACCGAACAGAACCGGATGAACGCGCTGCTCGCCGACCCCGACCAGGTCAACGTGGACAGCCTGCTCCAGGACGGCCGCATCGGCCTGTTCGTCGTGTCGCAGCTCGCCCGGCGGCACGGCATCACCGTACGGCTGCGGACCAACATCTACGGCGGCGTCCAAGCCGTTCTCGTGCTGCCGCAGGCGCTGCTCGGCGCGGACCAGAGCGAGCAGGTGCCCCGGGTGCGCCGGGCCGCCGCGGCGGCGACCGCGGACAGCGTGCTGCCACCCGGGGCCGCCGCCGCGCACGGGCGCAGCGCGCTCCCGCACCCGGGCGAGGCCACACCCCCCGCGGCCCTCCCCGCGACGCCCGCTGCCCCGGCCCCGCTGCACGGAGGCATCACCGGGGTCCCGCGCCCCCGCACCGAACCGGCCCACCGGGCACCATCCCCCCAGGAACCGGCCCACCCGGGAGCGGCCCGCACGGATGCGTCCGGCGCGGACACGTCTCGTACGGATGCGCCTCGCACGGACATGACTCGCACGGCGCAGGCCCGTACCGAGCGGGCCGGCGCGGATCAGCTCCGTACCGGACCGTCCCCGCAGCTGCGGCTCCACCAGCCGCCCGGTGCCGCGCCCCTGCCCCAGCGCCACCCGGGCAACTCGCGGCCCACCCCCGCCGACGCCGTGCCCGGCATCCGCCCCGAGGACCGGCAGAGCGCGGCCGAGCACCAGGCGGCCCCGCACGGCACATCGCACGGCACGGTGCGCGGCACCATGGAGCGGCCCCGGCTGCCCCGGCGCCGGGCCCAGGAACATCTCGCCCCGCAACTGCGCGGCGGCCCCGCGCCCCGGCAGGACGACGAGCCGCCGGTCGGTCACGACCCCGGGCTCATGGCCGCCTTCCAGCGCGGCATCACGCTCGCCGAAGCGGCCGAACGCACCGACGAGGCCGCACCGCGCGAGCTGCCCGGGACGCCGGGGCCCGGGGGCGGCGAGAGCGGCAGCGCCGGATGACGGCTGCCCGGGCGCGTCCGCACCGCGCGGCGATACCCGGCGGGCCCCGCCCCGCCGCGGCCCGTCCCCCCGACCAGCACCACACCGAGCAGTCCACCAAGGAGTCGATCCCCATGGCGAGCAATGTGCCGACGGGTCATGTGTCCGATCTCGACTGGCTGATGAGCGGCCTGGTCCAGCGCGTCCCCCACACGAACAGTGCCGTGCTGCTGTCCTGCGACGGCCTCGTCAAGTCCGTGCACGGGCTCGACGCCGACAGCGCCGACCACATGGCGGCCCTCGCCTCCGGTCTCTACTCGCTCGGCCGCAGCGCCGGGGTGCGCTTCGGTGACGGCGGCGACGTACGGCAGGTGGTGGTGGAACTCGACTCCACCCTGCTGTTCGTCTCGACCGCGGGCTCCGGCACCTGTCTCGCCGTCCTCGCCGGACGCGACGCCGACGCCGCCGTGCTCGGCTACGAGATGGCGATGCTCGTCAAGAGCGTGCGCCCCTACTTGGTGACCGCGCCCCGCCAGCCCTCGGCCGAGCCCACGGCGATGAGGAATTGAGGGTGTCGGCGCCGCAGGAGGGGCCCTGGCTCGACGGCGCGGCGGGCCGGCTCGTCCGTCCGTACACGATCAGCGACGGGCGCACCCGCCCCAGTACGTCGCTGGATCTGCTCTCCCTGGTGATGGCCACGGGGACGACCCCCCTCGGCTACCTCGGTCCGGAGCACGGCCAGGCGCTCGAACTGTGCGCGCACCCCATGTCGGTCGCGGAGCTCGCCGGGCATCTCGCGCTCCCCGCGGCCGTCACCAAGGTTCTCCTGTCCGACCTCGTCGACTGCGGGGCCCTCACCACCAAGCCCCCCACGTTCCACGACAACCCCACTGACCGGTCCCTACTGGAGGCAGTGCTCGATGGACTACGACGACAGCTCTGACCCCTTCCCCACCGCACTGAAGATCCTGGTGGCGGGCGGGTTCGGGGTCGGCAAGACGACGTTCGTCGGTGCGGTCAGCGAGATCG
The DNA here is from genome assembly GCF_040611655.1 of Streptomyces sp. NPDC006552. Taxonomy (NCBI): domain Bacteria; kingdom Bacillati; phylum Actinomycetota; class Actinomycetes; order Kitasatosporales; family Streptomycetaceae; genus Streptomyces; species Streptomyces sp. NPDC006552. The sequence goes on along the minus strand of NZ_JBEXOS010000003.1, from coordinate 117,372 downwards.
CCCCGCTCAGCACCGAAGAGCTGCTCACCACCGTCAGCGCCGCGACCGACAACCTCGACGGCATCGAGAACAAGGTCGAGACGACCGTCGCCATGGACTTCGGCCGCATCACCCTCGACCCCGAACACGTGCTGTACCTCTTCGGCACCCCGGGCCAGGAGCGGTTCTGGTTCATGTGGGACGAGCTGTCCGAGGGCGCCCTCGGCGCGGTGATCCTCGCCGACACCCGCCGCCTGGAGGACTGCTTCGCCGCCGTCGACTTCTTCGAGGAGCGCGGCATGGGGTTCATCGTGGCCGTCAACGAGTTCGACGGCGGCTACCGCTACGAACCGGAGGAGGTGCGGGCCGCCATCGACCTCGACCCCCAGGTGCCCGTGGTCCGCTGCGACGCGCGCATCTCCAGCTCCGGCATCCAGACCCTGCTCACCCTCGTCCGGCATCTGCTGGCGCACGCCGCCCCGGCGGCCTCCGGGTTCGGGGCCCACACATGACGGACGCCCGCCCGGGAGCGGACGGATGACGTACGACGCGACCGGACGGCTGCTGCTGACCCCCGTCGACCGGGAGGCCCCCGCGCGGGGCCGCCGGCTGCGCGCCCTCGGTCTGGGGCTGCGTCCGGAACGGGCCTTCGACCTGTTCGCCGCCCGGCTCGCCCACGTGACCGGCGCTCCCTACGCCATGGTCAACTTCATCGACGAGAACCGGCAGTTCTTCGCGGGGCTGCACACACCTGACGGCGCCCACCACGGCGGCGACCTCGGCGCGGCGGCCGCCGGCGCCGGCACGGGGGCCCGCTACCTGGCGCGCGACCACGGGTACTGCCCCCATGTAGTGGTGCGGCGCAAGGCACTCGTCCTGGAAGACGTCTGCGACTACCCGCGGTTCGCGGGCAACCCGGTGGTCGACGAGATAGGAATCCGCTCCTACCTGGGCGCACCCCTGCTCGACGACCGGACAGGTCTGGCCCTCGGCACCGTGTGCGTGGTGGACACGGCGCCACGCCCCTGGGGGAGAGCCGGGCTCGCCACCATCAAGGCCTCGGCCGGAGAGCTGATGGACGTGGTGCGCGGGCGCCCGCCGGTGTGACCACGGGCCCGGCCGCCTGTAGGAAAGCTGCGACGCCGCTTAAGAAATCCTCGATGGACCGCGGGCGCCGTAGTAGGGAAGAGTCCGGGGTGGCGGGCGGATCCGCCACCTCACTCTTCCACCCTTCCCGTGCCCGGGCGGTTTCGCCCTGTCCGGGTGCGCGACGACAGGAGCCGAGCCGTTGAAGGCGCTCGTCAAGGAGAAGACCGAACCGGGACTGTGGCTGACGGACGTGCCCGAGCCGGCCGTCGGCCCCGGTGACGTACTGATCAAGGTGGCGCGGACCGGGATCTGCGGCACCGATCTGCACATCCGCGCCTGGGACGGCTGGGCGCAGTCCGCCGTCCGCGCACCGCTGGTCGTCGGCCACGAGTTCGCCGGCGAGGTCGTCGCCACCGGCCGGGACGTCACCGACATCGACGTCGGCGCCACCGTCAGCGGCGAGGGCCACCTCGTCTGCGGCAAGTGCCGCAACTGCCTCGCCGGCCGGCGCCACCTGTGCCGGGCGACGGTCGGTCTCGGCGTGGGCCGCGACGGCGCGTTCGCCGAGTACGTCGCGCTGCCCGCGGCGAACGTCTGGGTGCACCGCGTCCCCGTGGACCTCGACGTGGCGGCGATCTTCGACCCGTTCGGCAACGCCGTGCACACCGCGCTCTCCTTCCCGCTCGTCGGCGAGGACGTGCTGATCACCGGCGCGGGACCGATCGGCCTGATGGCCGCCGCCGTCGCCCGGCACGCCGGCGCGCGCCACGTGATGATCACCGACGTCAGCGAGGAGCGCCTGGACCTGGCCCGCAAGATCGGCGTCAGCCTCGCCCTGAACGTCGCCGACGCCGCCATCGCCGACGGCCAGCGCGCGCTCGGCCTGCGCGAGGGCTTCGACATCGGCCTGGAGATGTCCGGCAACCCGGCCGCGATGCGCGACATGCTCGCCAACATGACGCACGGCGGAAAGATCGCCATGCTCGGCCTGCCCGCACAGGAGTTCGCCGTCGACTGGGCCCGGATCGTCACCTCGATGATCACCGTCAAGGGCATCTACGGCCGCGAGATGTTCGAGACGTGGTACGCCATGTCGGTCCTCCTGGAAGGCGGACTCGACCTCGCCCCGGTGATCACCGGCCGGTACGCGTACACCGACTTCGACGCGGCCTTCGACGACGCGGCGAGCGGCCACGGCGGCAAGGTCATCCTCGACTGGACCGTCTGACCTCCCTCAACCCCCAAGGACTTCCGGCATGTTCGACAACGTACGCGACGCGTTCCAGGCCACCCTCGACGAGATCGTCGCCGCGGGCCTGCACAAGCCCGAGCGGGTCATCGGCACCCCGCAGTCCGCCACCGTCGACGTGACGGGAGGCGGGCGCCCCGGTGAGGTGCTGAACTTCTGCGCCAACAACTACCTGGGCCTCGCCGACCACCCCGAGGTCATCGCCGCCGGTCACGCCGCACTCGACCGCTGGGGCTACGGCATGGCCTCCGTCCGCTTCATCTGCGGCACGCAGGAGGTGCACAAGGAACTGGAGGCGCGGCTCTCGGCGTTCCTCGGCCAGGAGGACACGATCCTCTACTCCTCCTGCTTCGACGCCAACGGCGGCGTCTTCGAGACCCTCCTCGGCCCCGAGGACGCGGTGATCTCCGACGCCCTCAACCACGCCTCGATCATCGACGGTATCCGGCTGAGCAAGGCCAAGCGTTTCCGCTACGCCAACCGCGACATGGCCGACCTCGAGACCCAGCTCAAGGCGGCCGGCGACGCCCGCCGCAAGCTGATCGTCACCGACGGCGTCTTCTCCATGGACGGCTACGTGGCCCCGCTCGACGCCATCTGCGACCTCGCCGAGCGCCACGGCGCCATGGTCATGGTCGACGACTCGCACGCGGTCGGCTTCGTCGGCCCCGGCGGCCGCGGCACCCCCGAGCTGCACGGCGTCATGGACCGCGTCGACATCATCACCGGCACCCTCGGCAAGGCCCTCGGCGGTGCCTCCGGCGGCTATGTCGCGGCCCGCGCCGAGATCGTCGCGCTGCTGCGCCAGCGCTCGCGCCCCTACCTGTTCTCCAACAGCCTCGCCCCGGTCATCGCCGCCGCCTCCCTGAAGGTCATCGACCTCCTCGAGACCGCCGGTGAGCTGCGCGAGCGTCTCGCCGCCAACACCAAGTTGTTCCGCAGCCGGATGACCGAAGAGGGTTTCGACATCCTCCCCGGTGACCACGCGATCGCCCCCGTCATGATCGGCGACGCGTCGGTGGCGGCCCGGATGGCCGAGCTGCTGCTGGAGCGCGGCGTCTACGTGATCGGCTTCTCCTACCCGGTCGTGCCGCAGGGCCAGGCGCGTATCCGCGTCCAGCTCTCGGCCGCGCACTCCACCGAGGACGTGAACCGTGCCGTGGACGCCTTCGTGGCGGCCCGCGCGGAGCTGGGCTGACCGCGGTTCCCGGGGCGATGCGGCCCGGTTTGCGGGCCTTCGCACCCGGTGTGCGTATCCGGCCGGCGGGTTTGGGAGAATCGGCGGCATGATCGAAGCGCGGCGGCTGCACATCCTCCGGGCGGTGGCCGACCACCGTACGGTCACGGCGGCTGCCGCCGCGCTGTACCTCACCCCGTCCGCGGTCTCCCAGCAGCTGACCGCGCTGGAACAGGAGACGGGCCACAAGCTGGTCGAGCGCGGCGCCCGCGGCGTGCGGCTCACCCCCGCGGGCGAGATCCTGCTCACCCACACGAACGCCGTCCTGGCCCGCCTCGAACAGGCCGAGGCGGAGCTGGCGGCGTACAGCGCGGGGGAGGCCGGCACGGTGACGCTGGCCTCGTTCGCCACCGGCATCGGCCTGGTGGTCGGTCCGGCCCTGGCGCGCCTCGCGGGGACCGCGCCCGGCATCCGGGTCCGGGTCCAGGACGCCGAGGGCGACGCCAGCCTGCCGATGCTCCTCGACCGCCGCATCGATGTCGCGGTCGCCGTCGAGTACCGGGGCGCCCCGGACGCGGACGACGACCGGATCACCCGGGTCGCGCTCTACGCGGAGCCCTTCGACGCGGTGCTGCCCGTCGCCCACCGGCTCGCGGAGGCCGGGCGGGTACCGGTGGCCGACCTCGCCAAGGACACCTGGATGGGCCCCTACCCGGGCAATCCGTGCCATGACGTGGTCGTCCTGGCCTGCGAACACGCGGGGTTCTCCCCGCGGTTCGAGCACTCCTCCGACGACTTCCGCGCGGTCGTCGCCCTCGCCTCGGCGGGCGCGGGCGTGGCCCTCGTCCCGCGCTCGGCCCTGGTCGGCATGGACCTCTCCGAGGTCGTCGTCCGCCCGATCGAGGGCGTCGCGCCCACCCGCAAGGTCTTCGCGGCCGTCCGGCACGGGGCCGAGGCGCACCCGCTCATTCGTCCGGTCCTGGACGCGCTCGGCGAGGCGGCCCGCGGCTGAGCCGGTCGGGCGCCTCCGGATTTCGTACCCCATCCGTCTCACATCCGGGATAACGTGCCGGATATGAGACGTGAGAGTGATGTGCCACCACGAGAGCCCGGCACCGCCGTCGAGACCGGACCCGACCCGGTCGACGCCCGGCTCGGCGCCCGCCTGGCCGAGTTGCGCGCCGAACACGGCTGGTCCCTGGGCGACCTGGCGGACCGCAGCGGCGTGAGCCGCTCCACCCTCTCCCGTGCCGAGCGGGCCGAGATCAGCCCGACCGCCGCCCTCCTCAACCGGCTCTGCGCCGTCTACGGGCGCACCATGTCCCAGCTCCTCAGCGAGGTCGAGTCCGCCCCGGCCCAGGTCGTCCGCGCCCCGGAACAGTCCGTGTGGCGCGACGACGCCAGCGGCTTCGTCCGGCGCTCGGTCTCGCCCCCGCTGCCGGGCCTGCGCGCCGAACTGGTCGAGGGCAGGCTCGAACCGTACGCCGACATCGCCTACGACCGGCCGCCCCTTCCCGGCCTGGAACAGCACATCTGGGTGCTGGACGGCCGCCTCGCGCTCACCGTCCAGGGCACCACGCACACCCTCACGACCGGCGACTGCCTGCGCTTCCGGGTGTGGGGCCCGACGCACTTCCACTGCCCGGGCCCCGAGGCCGTGCGCTACGCACTGGTGGTGGTCCGCCCATGACACCCCCGCACCCCGTCCAGCGCCTGACACCCGCTCAGTTCGCCGCGCACGCCGGGGCATTGGGGGAGCTGCTCGCCGACGTGGTCGACGGCGGCAACTCCCTCGGCTTTCTGCGCGGGCTGACCGCCCGGGCCGCCGCCGACTGGTGGCGCACCCGCACCCCGGCCGTGGAGAGCGGCGCCCTCGCCGTCTGGGTGATCCTGGACGAAGCCTCCGGCCGGTGCACCGGCACGGTCTCCCTCGCCGTCGGCGACATGGCCAACGGCCGCCACCGGGCCGAGATCGCCAAGCTGATGGTGCACCACTCGGCCCGCGGCCGCGGATACGGCCGCGCGCTCCTCGCCGCCGCCGAACGGGCCGCCGCCGACGCGGGCCGCACCCTCCTCGTCCTCGACACCGAGACCGGCAGCCCCGCCGAGACCCTCTACGCCGCCGCGGGCTGGGCGCGGGCCGGCGTCATCCCCGACTACGCGACCGACCCGGCCGGGACCCCGCGGCCCACGACGCTGTTCTACAAGCGGCTCGCGCGGCCCCTTGCGGCCGGTCAGCAGGTATGAGCGCCGACGGGGCAGGGGAGGTGCAGAGGACCCGTACACCGCACCGGCGATCAGGAGCCCCACCATGACCGACCCCGCCTACACCACCAGCGCCCTCAGCACCGGCGACGGCGCGGCCGTGGCCACGTACACCTGGCTGCCCGACGGCGGCAGGCCCCGCGCCTTCGTCCAGATCGCGCACGGCGCGGCCGAGCACGCGCTGCGCTACGACCGCTTCGCCCGCCACCTCGTCGCCCATGGCTACGGTGTCATCGCCTCCGACCACCGCGGCCACGGCGCCACCGCCGTGACCACCGGCGGCTACGGCGTCACCGACGACGCCGAACCGGACACCGTCGACGCCTGGATCGCCGTCGTCGAGGACATCAAGGCAATCGGCGACCAGGCGCGCGCCCTGTACCCGGACGTCCCCTTCGTGCTGCTCGGCCACAGCCTCGGCTCGCTGCTGGCACGCGACTACGTCCAACGGCACGCGGACGACCTGGTCGGCCTCATCCTCTCCGGCACGTTCCGCTCGCTGCCCGGCGCCGACACCGAGGGGTCCATCGCCGCCCTGGAGGCGGAGATCGCCCGCTCCGGCCGGGCCGCGCTCTCCTCCTACGTCCCCGACCTCTTCGCCTCCTTCAACGACCCCTACCCGCACCGCACCGGCTTCGAATGGCTCTCCCGGGACGAGGCCGAGGTCGACGCGTACGTGGCCGACGAACGCTGCGGCTTCCCGTTCTCGGCGGGCCTCGCCCTGGACTGGGTCCGGGCCGTGCGCCGCATCAACGACCCGGCGAACCTCGCCCGCGTCCCCGCCGACCTGCCCATCCACGTGGCGGCCGGCACCGAGGACCCCTGCAACCAGCGCATGACCCTGGTCCACGAACTCCTGGAGGACTTCCGCTACGCCGGTGTCACCGACCTGACCTGGCGGGGCTACGAGGGGGCGCGCCACGAGATCCTCAACGAGACCAACCGCGACGAGGTCCAGGCCGACCTTCTCGCCTGGCTGGACAAGCGCGTGCCCTGACCGGCCCCGGGCGCGGTTGTCAGTGCCCTTGGCTACGGTTCCTTCCATGCCGGACGCCGAGGATGTACGCGCCATCGCCCTGTCCCTGCCGGAGACGACGGAGAAGACCGCCTGGTCCATGCCGACCTTCCGGGTCGCGGGGAAGATGTTCGCCACGCTGCCCGAGGAGGAGACCTCGATCGCCGTGCGCTGCCCCAAGGAGGAGCGCGACGAACTGGTCCTCGCCGAGCCGCGGAAGTTCTGGATCGCCCGGCACGAGGCGTCCTTCGCGTGGGTCCGCGCCCGGCTCGCCGCACTCGACGACACGGACGAGCTGCGCGCCGTCCTCACCGACTCCTGGCGCCAGGCGGCCCCGCCCCGACTGCTCGACGCCCACCCGGAGTTGGCCCAGGGGCCCGCGGACTGAACCTCCGTGGGACCCGCCCGGGCCCGCGTGGCATGATCCGCCCGTCGGGGTGGACGCGGTGCGAGGGAGACGGGGCGGGTATGGGCGGGGACGGGACGGAAAGCGGTTGCTCGCGGGAGGGCCCGGGGACCCGGCCCCCTGCTCCGGTTCCGGGGGAGGGGGCGGCCGGCGCCGGGCTCCGTCCGGGTGGGGCGGGTCGGCGCCGGGGCGGGCGGCCCCGTCCGGGTGAGGTGAGTGGCGGCGGCGCCTCGCCCCGGCCGCGGGGCATCTGGTCGCGGGACTTCGGACTGTTCTTCACGGCGCGGGCCGTCGCCAAACTCGGCGACACCATGCTGCCCGTCGCCCTCGCCGCGGGCCTGCTCCAGTACGGGTACGGCGCGGGCGCCGTCGGCCTCGCGATGGCCGCGTCCGTCGGCTGCTTCGCCGGGCTCGTCATCTTCGGCGGGGTCTTCGCGGACCGCTTCAGCACCCGGTGGCTGATGATCGGCGCCGATGCCACGCGCCTGCTGTCCCAGTCCCTCGCCGCCGTCATGTTCTTCACCGGGCACGTCGTGCTCTGGCAGATCTGCGTCATCGGCGCCGTCAACGGCGCGGCCTCCGCCCTCTTCCAGCCCGGCGTCGCCAGCACCGTGCCCCGCCTCGCCGACGACGTCCAGGCCGCGAACGGCGCGATCCGCGTCGCCGAGTCCGGCTCCCAGCTCGCGGGCCCCGCGGTCGCGGGCCTGCTCGTGGCGTTCGCCTCCCCGGGCCTCGTCTTCGCCGCGCACGCCGGAACGTACGCCCTGAGCGCCCTGTGCCTGCTCCTCCTGCGCCTGCCGCCGATGCCGCCCGGCAGCGGCCCTTCCCGCCAGCGGTTCCGCACGGACCTCGGCCAGGGCTGGCGGGAGTTCCGCGCGCGCACCTGGCTCTGGGGCGTGATCGCCATCTGGTGCGTCCTGATGATCGGCGCGTCGGGCCCCGCCCTGCCCCTCATCGCGACGCAGGTCACCCAGGAGTACGGCCCGCGCGCCTACGGCCTGGTCAACTCCGCACTCGGCGCGGGCACCGTCATCGGCGGCGTGATCGCCCTGCGGCTGCGCCCGCGCCGCATGCTCCGCGCCGGTTCCGTCGCCCTGTTCGCGTTCGCCCTGTTCCCGGCCGTGGTCGGCGCGGGGCTGGGCGTGCCCGGCATGATGGCGGGCTGCGCCGTCGCGGGCGCGGGCATGTCGTTCTGGGGCGTGATGTGGGCGACGAGCGTGCAGACCCAGGTACCGCGCGACGTCCTCAACCGCATCCACGCCTACGACGTCGCGGGCTCGCTCGCCATGGCCCCGGTCGGCCAGGCACTGGCGGGTCCCGCGGCGGAGGCGTTCGGCACCCGCCATGTGCTCCTCGCGGGCGGAGTCGTCACGGTCGCCTGCGCGGCGGCTCTGCTGTCCGTACCGGCGATCCGCGGCTTGGTGCGGGCGGATGTGCCCCCGGTCCGGGGCGCGCCGCTGCCGGAGCGGGAGCGGGAGGGCGACGGGGTGGCGGCGCGGCCGGGGGCGGGGTGAAGCGGGTGCGGGCCTAGCCCCTGCCTGACACCGCCGGCCCCGTAAGGGATGCGCGACCACGGCCCTGAATGCGGTATGGTTTCGGTGCACGTTCGGCCAGGGGAAAGCCCAGGTCAGCGGGTGCCGGGACGTGGCGCAGCTTGGTAGCGCACTTGACTGGGGGTCAAGGGGTCGCAGGTTCAAATCCTGTCGTCCCGACAAGTTCGAACATTCGAACGTCGCAGGTGAAGGGCCGTTTTCGAACGGCCCTTTTTCTGTTTCCCGCCCAACGCCCGCACCTCCGGCGGCAGCGGTCTCACGACTCCGTGACAGCGACCCGAATTCCCCGCCCGCACCGGTGATTTAGCCGATGGCGCCAGAGCCCGGCCCCGCCACCCTGGTCGGACCACGTACCCGCATCCCCCCTCAGGAGGGCTCCATGGGCTCCACCTCGCGTCGCTCCCCGCGCCGGCTGCTCGGCGTACTCGTCGCCGGCGCCGCCGCGCTCACCCTCTTCTCCTCGGCCACGACGGCCGGCGCAGCGGATGCCCCCGCCGCCGCCGCGCGCACCACGGCCGGTCAGGCCACCGCCGCACAGCCGCTGTCCACCAGCACCCCGGTCGTCTTCGTCCACGGCTACACCGGCAACGCCTCGAACTGGGTCACCGCCATGAGCGTCTTCCGCGCGAGCGGCTGGTCCAGTTCCAACCTCTTCGCCTACGAGTACAACTCGTACGGCAACAACATCGCCAACGCCCAGGGCCTCGCCACCTACGTCAACACCGTGAAGGCGCGGACCGGAGCGAGCAAGGTCGCGATCGTCAACCACTCCATGGGCGGGCTGGTCAGCCAGTACTACCTGAAGGTGCTGGGCGGCGACACCAGCGTCAGCCACCTCGCCTCGATCGCCGGCGCCAACCACGGCACCACCTCCGCCGGCGCCTGCCTGATCTACACGACCTGCCAGCAGATGTACCCGGGCTCCTCGTTCATCTCCCAGATCTCCTCCGGCGACGAGACGCCCGGCTCCACCAAGTACGCCACCTGGTACTCGGCCTGCGACGGCGTCATCCTCCCCTACACGAGCACCCGGCTCACCGGAGCGACCAACAACAACGTGGCCTGCCAGACCCACATCGGGTACCTGACCGACACCGCCGTCCTCGGCCAGATCGCCCGCTTCGTCGCGTCCTGACCGACATCCTTGCGGGCCGCCCGGCCCACTGTGCGGCAGTCCCGCCGCCGGCAGTCGCGTCTCGCTGCCGGCGGCAGGGCCTCAGTCGCCGAAGGGGCCGGTGCGGCCGGGGCCCCGGGCCGGGATCGGCCCGCGCGGTCCGGACAACTCCGCACCCGGCCCCGCTGTCCCTACCGCACCAGACAAGGCCGCTTCCCATCGAACTCCCACCCCGGGACCAGGTACCGCATGGCCGCCGCGTCGTCGCGGGCGCCCAGGGCCTTCGAGCGGTACAGCTCGTGCGCCGCGAGCAGGCGGTCCATGTCGAGTCGGACGCCCAGGCCCGGGGCGTCGGGGACGGCGATCTGGCCGTCCTCGATGCGGGGCGGGGCGACCGTGAGCTGTTCCAGGCCCTCCTGCCAGATCCAGTGCGTGTCCAGCGCGTTGTAGTCGCCCGGCGCCGCGGCTCCGCAGTGCGTGACCATGGCCAGCGAGATGTCGAAGTGGTTGTTGGAGTGGCAGCCCCAGGTCAGCCCCATCGCGTTGCACAGCTGCGCCACCCGCACCGAGCCCTGCATGGTCCAGAAGTGCGGGTCGGCGAGGGGGATGGAGACCGACTGCAGGGCGATGGCGTGGGTCAGCTGACGCCAGTCGGTGGCGATCATGTTCGTCGCCGTGGGCAGCCCGGTGGCGCGGCGGAACTCGGCGAGCACCTCGCGCCCGGAGTAGCCGCCCTCCGCCCCGCAGGGGTCCTCGGCGTAGGCGAGCGTCCCGACCAGCGGCGCGCACAGTTCGACGGCCTCGCGCAGCGACCACGCGCCGTTGGGGTCGAGGGTGATCCGGGCCTGCGGGAACCGCTCCTTGAGCGCGCGCACCGCCTTGACCTCCTCCTCGCCCGCCAGCACGCCGCCCTTGAGCTTGAAGTCACGGAACCCGTACAACTCGTACGTGGCCTCGGCCTGGCGGACGATCGCCTCGGGGGTGAGGGCCTCCTCGTGGCGGATGCGGTACCAGTCGACGGTCGCGTCGGGGGCCCGGACGTACTCCAGGTCCGTGCGGCCGGGGTCACCGACGTAGAAGAGGTAGCCGAGGACGCGTACGGCGTCGCGCTGCTGTCCGTCGCCGAGCAGGGCGGCGACCGGCACGTCGAGGTGCTGGCCCAGGAGGTCGAGGAGCGCCGACTCGACGGCGGTGACGGCGTGCACCGTGGTGCGCAGGTCGAAGGTCTGGGCGCCACGCCCGCCGGTGTCGCGGTCGGCGAAGCGGTGCTGTATCTCGCGCAGGACGCGCTGGTAGTCACCGACCTTCGCGCCGACGACGAGCGGCTCGGCGTCGCGCAGGGTCTGCGTGATCTTCTCCCCGCCGGGCACCTCGCCGAGCCCGGTGCGGCCCTCGGAGTCGGTCAGGACCACGATGTTGCGGGTGAAGTAGGGGCCGTGGGCGCCGGAGAGGTTCAGTTCCATGCAGTCGCGGCCCGCCACGGGGTAGACGGCGAGGGCGGTGACGGTGGGCTGGTTGCTGCGCATGATCCGGTCGGTTTCCTTCTGGACGGCGTGCGGAGGGACGAGGGAGGCAAAGGCGGCGGGCGCCGGTGTCACAGCCCGAGCGTAGTGACGGCCCATTCGCCGAGGAGGACCCCGCCGAGCCCGAGGACGGCGAGCACCGTGGTGTAGGTCGTACGGACCTTGATCGCCTGGGTGACCGAGAGGTTGAAGTACTCCTTGAAGAGCCAGAAACCCGGGTCGTTGACGTGGGAGAACGCGATCGAACCGCAGGAGACGGCGAGCACCATCATCTCGGGGCTCACGCCGCTGCCCGCGAGCAGCGGCAGCACCACACCGGAGGCGGTGACGACGGCGACGGTGGCCGAGCCGAGGGCGATCCGCAGGATCACCGCGATGAGCCAGGCGAGGATGAGCGGGGAGATGGACCAGGAGTGGGTGACGTCCTTGATGTAGTCGGCGATGCCGCCCTCGACGAGGACGTTCTTGAAGGCGCCGCCCGCGCCGATCACCAGCAGGATCATCGCCATGGCCTGCGCCGCGGACGTGCAGGACGAGCTGACCTCGGCGAGGCTGCGCCCGATGCGCGGTCCGAACGCCCAGACCGCGAGGAGCAGCGTCAGCAGCAGCGCGACCGGCGCCGAGCCGAGGAACGCGACGGTGTGCAGGAGCGGGCTCTCGCCGGAAGCCGCCATGTCGACCACCGCGGCACCGGCGATCAGCACCACGGGGAAGAGCGCCACCGACAGCGACCAGCCGAGGCCGGGCATCTCCTCGTCGGTGAACTCGCGTTCGGTCACCAGGCCCGCGGGGATGGCCGGGTTCATCGCCCGCACGAACGGCAGCCGCGGCCACAGCAGCGCGATGAACGCGCCGACCGGGATCGCGATGAACAGGCCGTAGAACAGGGTCAGTCCGACGGAGGCGTGGAACGTCGCCGCGACGGCGGTGGGGCCGGGGTGCGGGGGCAGGAAGCTGTGCATCGTGGACAGGGCGATCGACATCGGCAGCCCGACCCACAGCAGCTTCGCGCCGGTCACCCGCACCAGCGTGAACGCGATCGGCACGATGATGATGAAGGCGACCTCGTAGAACATGGTCACGCCGATCAGCATCGACGTGACCACCATGGCGACCTGGACCCCGCGGGGGCCGAAGGCGTCGAGGAGCTTGCCGGCTATGCGCTGGGCCGCGCCGGAGTCCCCCAGCACGCGGCCGACCATGGCGCCGAGCCCGATGGTGAGCATCGTGTCGCCGATCTGGCCGCCGATGCCCTCCGCGAGGACGTCCGGGATGTCCGCCACCGGGATGCCCTGGACGACGCCGACGCCGACCGCCACCAGCAACAGGGCCGCGAAGCCGTTCAGTTTCAGCCTGGTCATGAGCAACAGCAGAACCAGAACACTGATCCCGACGACGACGAGTGGCATGTCAGCTCCTCTTTGAACTGTGGGCTGGAGCAACCGCCCTGACGCAGACGCGAGCGCAGGCGGGCGGGTGGGCCAGGGTGTCCGGAGCGCGGGGCCCGGCGGTCCGCTCCGGGCCGCATACGGCGGCAGAACCGCGGAACGGGTGGCTGAGTTGACCGTAGAGACGGTTGCGATGCACGTCTAAGTCGAATTTTGTTGGCTGCCATACCCTGCCGGTATGGAACCCGTCGCGGCCCGACCCGGGCGGTGCTATTGATGCCCTGCAGGTATTACCGAATCCAAAACTTGTGTTGGACGGGAATCGTCGCCGTCCGTAGCGTCACCGGTAGCAGGACAGCGGCTCGCCGCACCACCGCGCCGCACCGTTCCCCGACTTCCAGGAGTGCCGCGATGACGTCTTTCTCTCCCGCAGAACTGGGCCGCCGCATCGGCTCCGGCCTGCTGTCCTTCCCGGTGACCCACTTCCGCGACGACCTCTCCTTCGACGAGGAGGCCTACCGCGAGCACGTCGCCCGGCTGTCCAAGTACGACGTCGGCGGCCTCTTCGCGGCCGGGGGCACGGGCGAGTTCTTCTCCCTGACCCCCACCGAGGTCGAGCGGGTGGTGAGCGCAGCGGCCGACAGCGCCCCGGACGGCACCCCGATCCTCGCCCCGGCCGGGTACGGCACCGCCACCGCGACCGAGTTCGCCGCCGCGGCCGAACGCGCGGGCGCCGACGGCCTTCTCCTCTTCCCGCCCTACCTCACCGACGCCTGCCAGGACGGTCTCGCCGAGCACGTCGAGGCGGTCTGCCGGGCCACCTCGCTCGGCGTCGTCCTCTACAGCCGCGCGAACGCCGTCTACCGCGCCGACACCGTCGCCCGCCTTGCCGAGAGCTGCCCCAACCTCATCGGGTACAAGGACGGCGTCGGCGACATCGACACCGTCACCCGCATCCACGCCCGCCTCGGCGACCGCCTCACCTATATCGGCGGGCTCCCCACCGCGGAGACCTACGCCCTGCCCTACCTCCAACTCGGCGTGACCACCTACTCCTCGGCCATCTTCAACTTCCTGCCGGAGTTCGCCCTCGCCTTCTACGCCGCCGTGCGTGAGCAGCGCCAGGCCGACGTCACCGCGATGCTCTCGGACTTCGTCCTGCCGTACACCGCGCTGCGCGACCGGCGGGCCGGCTACGCGGTCAGCATCGTCAAGGCGGGGCTGACCGTGACCGGCCGGAGCGCAGGACCGGTCCGGCCGCCGCTCACCGACCTCACCGCGCGGGAGCGCGACGAGCTGGCGGCCCTGGTCGCCGGCGTGTCCGGCGCCTGAGCCGCGCCCTGCCACCGCCGGTGCGCGCCCGCGCGACCGGCCCGGTTCGCCGGGACCCGGCTACGTCGTCACGGCGTCGCGGCCCCGCTGTCGGTGCGCGGCCTCGGGGCGAGGAGTTCGGCCAGCCCGTGGCGCGTGGCGGCGAGGACGACGCGGTCACTGGGGCGCAGGACGTACCCCGGATGCAGGTTCCAGACCAGGCCGGGAGGCGCGGCGGGAGCGTCCTCGTCCGGGGAGGCCGCGAGGTCGGGCCTGCGGTCGCCCGGCGCGGTCGAGTCGATGGCCAGCACCCGCCAGGCCCCGGGCCTGAAGGACTCGGTGACGGTGCGTCCCTCCAGCTGGGGGTGGCCGGCCACATCCAGGGCGGCGAACAGCAGCACCTTGCGTTCGACGGGGATCGCGCCCAGGATCTGCCGCCCCATCATCGCCCCGGCGAACGAGGGCGCGGCCAGCGTGGAGACGCTGCGGCTACGGGTCAGGGCGCGCGGGTGGGCGGCGCGCAGGGTGCGGTAGACGGCGGTGGCGAACGCGTCGTCGTACAGACGCAGCGAGACCCGCAGATCCGGCTTGAGGGAGCGCGCGTACAGCGCCGCCTCCAGGTTCGTGGTGTCGTGGCTGGTGAGCGCCAGCAGGGCGTGGGCGCGGCGGATCTTGGCGGCCTCCAGGACCCCTTCGTCGCGTACGTCGCCGATGAGGGTGGGCACCCGCAGGCGCCGGGCGAGGGGGATGCCGCGGGCCTCCGGATTCTCCTCCACACACACGACGGGGATGCCGAGTTCGTGCAGCCGGGCCAGGACACGGCTGCCGACCTTGCCGAGTCCGAGCAGCACGACGTGACCGGACAGGCCGCGTGGCGGGCGGCGCAGCGCGGAGGCGGTGCGGAAGGTGCCGAAGGCCTCCAGGGCCGCGGCGAGCAGCACGGGCAGGAGCAGCAACCCCGCGAGCCCGGTGAGCAGTTGGAGGACCTGGCGGGAGGCGGGCTCACCGATCGCCGGGTCGTCGATGGCGAACAGATCGAGCAGCGTGAGGTACGCGGCACTGAGCGGATGGCGCTCGGTCGTGGCCCAGGTGGCGAGGGCGAGCCCCAGGACGCAGAGCACGAGACCGGCGAGCGACCAGCGCAGGCGGCGCGAGAACAGCGAGCGGAGCGGCAGTCCGCGGCCGGCCAGGCGCCGGGGCGCCGGGTGCGGGCCCGCGTGCGTGACCGTGTCCAGGACCACCGTGCCGCGGCCGGTGGCGGCGGTGACCGTGGCGTCGTCGGGCAGCAGCAGGGGCCCGTCCTGCCCCGACGCGTCCGAACCCTCGGTGCCCGCCGGGTCGTTGTAGGTGGCGGACAGCAGGGCGAGCGTGCACAGACCCGGGTCGGCGACCTCACCCCGGCCCGGCGGGGTGCGCTCCGCCGCGCGCAGCAGCAGCCCGTCGGCCTGGACGACCTTGCTGGTCCCCGCGACGGCGGTCGCGGCGAGGGCAGGGGCGGCGGTGTCCGCGTCGGACAGCACGGTGGTGGAGGTGTCCAGCGCGTCGGGATCCAGGCCCGGCTGCGCCAACGCAGCCGCCTGGTCCAGGAGTTGCGCGAGGTGCTGGCCGAGCTTGCGGTCGTAGAGGCGGATCACCAGGCGCAGGCGCGGGTTGAGCCGGCGGGCGGCGAGCGCGGCGCGGATGTTGGTCTCGTCGTCGTCGTGCACGAGGGCCAGCGCGTCGGCCCGGGTCACTCCCGCCTCGGTGAGGGCCTCCTCGTCGAGCACCGGCGCTTCCATGACGCGGGGTGCCGTACCGGCCAGGGAGTCGGCCACCGCCGGGGCGGCCCGGTTCATCGCGGCCTGTACGCGGCTGATCAGGGCGGCGGCGCGGATCCGGCCCCCCGTGTCCGGCCGGGCCGTACCGGCCGGGCGCACGGCCGGTACGACGATGGTGACCTGGGTGCGGTACAGCACGCGCAGCTCGGCGGCGAGCCGTTCGGCCAGGGCGTCGTCGCCGCAGACGACCATGTGGCGGGGCAGGGCGGGGTGGGAGGCCTGGTGAGGGAGTGGCACGTGGGTCATGGTGCGGGTTCGCGGGGGGCCGCGTCCAGCGCGGACGGGTCGCCCGGGACGGGACCGGGGCGGAGCCGGCCCCTCTTTCGGGGGCGCCCCGAACCCCCGTACTCTGCGCGGCTGTTCGGCCGCGGCCCCGCCGGACCGCTCAGTCCTCCAGAGAAGCCACGTAGGGCGCCAGCTTGGCCGGGTTCATCACCCACATGAGACGGTCGATGCCGTCCGGCGAGGCGTCGGCGCAGAGCAGGGCGACCGCCTTTCCGCCGGCGAAGACCAGGACGGCCGGAAGGCCGTTCGCCTCGACCCACCGGACCTGCGAGCGCGGCCAGAACCGCGGGGCGAACGCCACGAGGTACCGCGAGACGTGCGGGCGTCCGACCACCGGGATCCTGGACGCGCCCCGGATCCCGCCACCGTCCGAGTAACTGACGACGTCGGCGCTGAGCAACTCCTCCAGGACCGCGAGGTCACCCGTCCGGGCCGCGGCGAGGAACACCTCCAGCAACCGCCGGTGTGCCGCCGGCGTGACGCGCTCCTTGCGCTCGGCTGCCAGGTGCCGGCGGCCGCGGCTCACCAGCTGACGGGCGTTGGCCTGGCTCGTCTCCAGGATCTCGGCGATGCGCCCGTAGGGGTAGTCGAACGCTTCCCGGAGCACGTAGGCCGTGCGCTCGACGGGGTTCAGCTTCTCCAGGAGCAGCAGCACCGCCATCTCCAGCGCCTCGGCCCGCTCCGCGCCGAGCTGCGGGTCCGGCGCGGTGTCGACGGGCTCGGGAAGCCAGGGCCCCACGTACGACTCCCGGCGCACCCGGGCGGACTGGGCCAGGTTGAGCGCCAGCCGGGTGACGACCGTGGTCAGGAAGGCGGCGGGTTCGAGGACCTTCGAACGGTCCGTGTTCTGCCAGCGCAGCCAGGCGTCCTGGACGACGTCTTCGGCCTCGGTCGCGCTGCCCAGGACGCGGTAGGCGATGCCGAACAGCTGTGAACGCACCGCGAGGAAGGTGTCAGCCGCTCGGCCGAGGTCGTCGGCGTCCGAGCCGGCGCCGGCGCCTGCGCGCATGGATCATCCCTTCAGGCGGCGTGCGCCACATGCTACAAGCGGGGCGTGCTCCCCGGCCCGCCACCTGACCCGCGCACCCGTACGTGTCACAAAGGAACGACATGTTCGGTCAGCACTGACGTGAGGGTGGCGGGCGACCGCTCGGCACCCTCCTCCCGACCCACTCTCCGAGGAAAGGCGTGTCATGAAGATCGCAGTCATCGGCGGCACCGGACTGATCGGCTCACAGGTCGTCCGGAACCTGGACGCCGCCGGCCACGAGGCCGTACCGCACTCCCAGTCCACCGGAGTCGACGTCATCAGCGGGCAGGGGCTCGACGAGGCGGTCGCCGGGGCCGACGTCGTGGTCAACCTGACCAACTCCCCGACCTTCGACGACGCCTCCCCGGCGTTCTTCCGGACCTCGATGGACAACCTCCTGGCCGCCGCGCACCAGGCCGGCGCCGGGCACTTCGTCATCCTCTCGATCGTCGGCGTGGACCGGGTGCCGCAGCTGGACTACTACCGCGCCAAGGTCCTCCAGGAGGAGATCCTGAAGGCCGGCCCGGTCCCGTACTCGATCGTCCGGGCCACACAGTTCATGGAGTTCATGGACTCCGTGCTCTCCTGGACCGCGGACGACGACAGCGTCCGGCTGCCGGCCACGCCGATCCAGCCGATCGCCGCCAAGGACGTGGCCGCCGAGGTGGCCGGGGTCGCAGTGGGCTCCCCGCTGAACGGGGTCCGCGACATCGGCGGTCCCGAGGTCTTCACCCTCGACGAGCTGGGCCGGTTGATCCTGTCCCGCAAGGGTGACTCCCGCACCGTGGTCACCGACCCCACCGCCGGCATGTTCGGGGCCGTCGAGGGCGATGTCCTCACCGACCGGAGTGCACATCTCGCCCCCACCCGCTACGCGGACTGGCTGGCCTGACAGCGCACCCGGCGGCGGCCGGGTCAGTCGAAGCGCAGGCTCCCGGTCCGCTCCCGCTTGAACTCGAAGAAGTCCGGGTGCCCGGCGAGGGTGCGGACGGCGTCGAAGAGGCGGGCCGCCTCCTCACCCCGGGGGATGCTGTTGAGCACCGGCCCGAAGAAGGCCGTGCCGTCGAGGTGCAGGGTGGGCGTGCCGACGTAACCGCCCGACGCCGGGTCCCCGCCCGCGTCGTGGCTGCGCCGCAGCGCGGCGTCGTGGTCGGCCGAACCCGCGGCGCCCGCCAGCTCCGCCGGCAGCCCCAGCTCGGCGAGGGCGGCGGCGGCGACGGCGTCGAAGTCCTGCTCACCGCGCAGGTGGACGCGGGTGCCGAGGGCGGTGTAGAGGTCACGCAGCACGCCGGGGGAGTGCTGCTCCGCCGCGACGGCGACGCGGACCAGGCCGAGCGAGCGGTCGACGAGATCGCGGTACCAGGCGGGCAGTTCGTTGCCCTTGTTGTGCAGGTAGAGGCTCATGACGTGGAAGTGGACGTCAAGGTCGCGCAGCGGTTCGACCTCCAGGATCCAGCGTGAGGTGATCCAGGCGAACGGGCAGGCGGGATCGGAGTAGTAGTCGACTCGGGTCGTGGTCATGGCTCCAACCTAGGCAGCCATTGGCCCGCCTCCCCGGGCCAATCGGCTTCCTGTCGATTGGGCCATTACAGCCGCGTCCGGCCCGGCCGGGCCGGACGCGGGAGCCGCTGTCAGCAGCTGCCGTCCGACACCTTCAGGCCCGTGCCCGCCCCGGCCGTGCGGCTGACGACGGCCGGTACGCAGCTCGCCTTGTCGAGCGTGTAGGCGTACGGGATCGAGACGCTGGTGGTGGACGTGACGGCCGGGCCCGCCGGGTTGTTCTCGTCCCCCCGCTCGGACCAGGTCACGTTGTCGAAGGTGTTGCCGCTGACCTGCCAGTACCCGGCCTCGTCGGTGTAGAAGGTGCCGAGGACGTCCTTGGAGTCCTTGAAGTAGTTGTTCTCCACCTTCGCCTTGGCGCCGGCGCGGGAGTTGATGCCGGACTCGTTCAGGTGGACGTACGAGTTGTTGTAGATGTGCGCGATGCCGCCGCGCAGCAGGGGCGCGCGCGAGTCCAGGTTCTCGTACAGGTTGTGGTGGAACGTGACGTAGCCGTTGGACCGGTCGCTCTCGCTGGAGCCGATCAGGCCACCGCGCCCGGAGTTGCGCAGCGTGCTGTAGGACAGGGTCACGTACTGGGTGTTGTTCTTCATGTCGAACAGGCCGTCGTAGCCCTCGGACTCACCGCCGGACGCCGCGAGGGAGACGTGGTCCACCCAGACGTTGCGGACGTTCTTCTCCATGCCGATGGCGTCACCGCCGTTCGAGGTGGGCGAGCCGGACTTCTTGACGTTCTTGACCGTCACGTTCTGGATGATGATGTTGCTCGACTCGCGGATGTGGATGCCCAGTTGGTCGAAGACGGCGCCGCTGCCGACGCCGACGAGCGTGACGTTGCTGATCTGCTTGAGCTCGATCACGCCGGCGGCGGTGCTGCAACTGTCGCCGGAGACCTTGGCGGTGTTGCCGTGGTTGATCGTGCCCTCGACCTGAATGACGATCGGGGTGTCGTCGGCGGCGCGCTCGCACAGGGCCTGATGGATCTGGGTGCCCGTGGTGGCCCGTACGGTCCTGCCGCCCGCGCCGCCGGTGGTCCCGCCGTTCTGGCTCGCGTAGCCGGTGGCTCCGGCGGCCGCGGCGGACGCCTGCGGCATCGACAGGGCCGTGCCGAGTCCGGCGGCGAGGGCCGCCGCGGTCAGCGTCGCGGACAGGCGCAGTGCCATGGGTCGTCTCATCCTGGTCTCCCAGTTCGTCGTCGCGGGCCGGCGGGGGCCGGTCCAGCCCCTAGTGGTCGCGACGGCGCGATGGGTTGCCGGGTCAGGCGCGCACGCGGCGCCCTTCGCGCGGAGGTGGCCGGCGCAGGCTCACGCGGTGACCTTCGCGAGGAACGTCGCGACGTTCGCCAGGGTCCGCCCGACCTTCTCCTCGGTCGTGAGCGTCTCGTGCAGCCGCGCGCCCATCCCCGCGTCCTTCTTGCCGCGCACATACAGCGAGCAGGCGAGATCGCTGCACATGTACGCGCCCACCGAGTTCCCCTGCTTGCCGGCCTTGCCCGCCTTCGGGGCGACCATCAGGGCGACGCCCCCGGTGTGCGTGGTCACGCACAGCGAACACATGCTGCGCCGCGTCTGGGAGGCGGCGGAGTGCGAGGAGCGCAGCGCGACCCCCTGGAGCTGCCCGTCGATCTCGGCGACCAAGTAGGCGCGGTCCGGGGCCTGCGGGTCCCGCCAGCCGAAGAAGTCCAGGTCGTCCCAGGGACGCTCGGCCAGGTCGTGCGGTACGTGCATCCGCTTCGCCTCACCCTTGGTGCAGTTCACGAATGCGGAACGGATCTCCCGTTCGGTCAGTGGCTTCATAACAGCGAGGCTAATTTGCCTAAAGGTTTTAGGCAAACGCATAATGGTTGACGGTCGACTGGGAGGTCATACGGTGATGGTGCGAGTGGGACTGAACGCGGAGCGCCTGGCGCGGGCGGGGGCGGAGCTGGCCGACGAGGTCGGCTTCGAGCACGTCACCGTCTCGGCGCTCGCCCGGCGTTTCGACGTCAAGGTCGCGAGCCTGTACTCGCACGTGAAGAACTCGCACGATCTCAAGGTCCGCATCGCTCAGCTCGCGCTGGCCGAGATGGCCGACCGGGCCGCCGAGGCGCTGGCCGGCCGGGCGGGCAAGGACGCCCTGGCCGCGCTGGGCAATGTCTACCGGGACTACGCCCGCGAGCACCCCGGCCGCTACGCCGCGGCCCAGTTCCGCCTCGACCCGGAGACGGCCGCGGCCAGCGCCGGGGTCCGGCACTCCCAGATGACCCGCGCCCTGCTGCGCGGCTACGACCTGACCGAGCCCGACCAGACCCACGCCGTCCGCCTCCTCGGCAGCGTCTTCCACGGCTACGTGAGCCTGGAGATGGGCGGCGGCTTCAGCCACAGCGCCCCCGACTCGGACGAGACGTGGCGGCGCACGCTGGAGGCGCTGGACGCGCTGCTGCGGAACTGGCCCGGGCCGGACGCCCCCACCACCGACCGATCGACAGGCTGAGGTCATGACCACCGAACACACCTGGATCTCCACGCCCCTCACCCCCGGCCTGCTGCGCGGTGCCCTCGACGTCGAGCGCACCGAACGCGGCCTGCTGCCCCACCGGCTCCCCGCCCGGGCCCGCGCCCAGAACAGCGACGGGCAGCTGGCCATGGTCGAGGCCCAGCCCTCCGGCGTACGGCTCGCGTTCCGCACCCGGGCGACCGTCGTGGAGCTGGACACCCTGCCGACCAAGCGCGCCTACGCGGGCGTGCCGGACAGGTCCGACGGGACGTACGACCTGCTGGTCGACGGGGTGCTCGTGCGGCAGGGCAGCGTGTCCGGCGGCGACGTCCTGACCATCGACATGGCCTCCGGGAGCTTCGACCGCACCCCCGGCGCCCCGGGCACCCTGCGCTTCGCCGACCTGCCCGGCGCCATGAAGGACGTGGAGATCTGGCTCCCGCACGACGAGACCACCGAACTCCTCGCCCTGCGCGCCGACGCGCCCGTCGAGCCCGCCGCCGACCACGGCCGCCCCATCTGGCTGCACCACGGCAGCTCCATCAGCCACGGCTCCGCCGCCGCGAGCCCGACGACCATCTGGCCCGCGCGCGCCGCCGCGCTGGGCGGCGCCGAGCTGATCAACCTGGGGTTCGGCGGCGGCGCCCTGCTCGACCCGTTCACCGCGCGGGCGATGCGCGACACCCCGGCCGACCTGCTCAGCGTCAAGATCGGCATCAACATCGTCAACTACGACGCGATGCGGCTGCGCGCCTTCGGCCCCGCCGTCCACGGCTTCCTCGACACCCTGCGCGAGGGCCACCCGACGGCTCCGCTGCTCGTCGTCTCGCCGATCCTGTGCCCGATCCACGAGGACACCCCGGGTCCCGGAGCGCCCGACCTCGCCACCCTCGCCGAGGGGCAGCTGAAGTTCCGGGCGATGGGCGATCCCGCGGAGCGGGCGTACGGCAAGCTCACGCTGAACGTGATCCGCGCGGAGCTGGCCCGGATCGTGGCCGAGCGCGCCGCCGACGACCCGCACCTGCACTACCTCGACGGCCGCGAGCTGTACGGCGAGGCCGACTTCGCGGAGCTGCCGCTCCCCGACGACATCCACCCCGACGCCGCCGCCCATCAGCGGATCGGCGCACGCTTCGCGGACCTCGCCTTCGGGTCCGGCCGGCCCTTCGCGCCAGCCCGACGTCGGGCGACGGAGCGGGCGGGTTAGCATATGAGCGCCGCCTAGCTCGAAAGAGACGCACGTGACTGTCAATGACGACTCGTTCACCAATTGGAAGCACCGCGAGGAGACCGCGGAGTCGATGATCCCGATCATCGGGAAGCTGCACCGGGAGCGGGACGTGAACGTCCTGCTGCACAGCCGCTCCTTGGTGAACAAGTCGGTGGTCAGCATTCTCAAGACTCACCGATTCGCCCGGCAGATAGCCGGCGCCGAGCTCTCGGTCACCGAGACGATGCCGTTCCTGCGGGCCCTGAGCACGCTCGACCTCGGCCCCTCCCAGATCGATATCGGCATGCTCGCCGCGACCTACCGCACCGACGGACGCGGCCTGGGCGTCGAGGAGTTCACCGCCGAGGCCGTCGCCGGTGCCATGGGCGCCGCCAAGGTCGAGCGGAGCGCCGGACGCGACGTCGTCCTGTACGGCTTCGGCCGCATCGGCCGGCTCGTCGCCCGGCTGCTCATCGAGAAGGCCGGTTCCGGCAACGGCCTGCGGCTGCGCGCCGTCGTCGTCCGCGGCGGCGGCGAACGAGCCGCCGAGGACATCGTCAAGCGGGCCTCGCTGCTGCGACGCGACTCCATCCACGGCCCGTTCCAGGGCACGATCACCGTCGACGAGGCGAACAGCACCATCGTCGCCAACGGCAACGCCATCAAGGTGATCTACGCGAACGACCCGTCGGAGATCGACTACACCGCGTACGGCATCGCCGACGCGATCCTCATCGACAACACCGGCAAGTGGCGCGACCGCGCGGGCCTCTCCCAGCACCTGCGCCCGGGCATCGACAAGGTCGTCCTGACCGCCCCCGGCAAGGGCGACGTGCCCAACATCGTGCACGGCGTCAACCACGACACGATCAAGCCGGACGAGCAGATCATCTCCTGCGCCTCCTGCACCACGAACGCGATCGTGCCGCCGCTGAAGGCGATGGCCGACGAGTACGGGGTGCTGCGCGGGCACGTCGAGACGGTCCACTCGTTCACCAACGACCAGAACCTGCTGGACAATTACCACCCGGCCGACCGGCGCGGCCGCTCCGCGCCGCTCAACATGGTCATCACCGAGACCGGCGCCGCTTCGGCCGTCGCCAAGGCGCTGCCCGACCTGAAGGCGCCCATCACCGGCAGCTCGATCCGCGTCCCGGTCCCCGACGTCTCCATCGCGATCCTCAGCCTGCGCCTGGGCCGGGAAGCCACCCGCGAGGAGGTCCTGGACCACCTGCGCGACGTGTCGCTCACCTCGCCGCTCAAGCGCCAGATCGACTTCATCAGCGCGCCCGACGCCGTCTCCAGCGACTTCATCGGCTCCCGGCACGCCTCGATCGTCGACGCGGGCGCCACCAAGGTCGACGGCGACAACGCGATCCTCTACCTCTGGTACGACAACGAGTTCGGCTACTCGTGCCAGGTCATCCGCGTCGTCCAGCACGTCTCCGGGGTGGAGTACCCGACCTTCCCGGTCCCGGTCCCGGTCGCCTGACCGAGCGGCCCGGACGGGAGCCCCCGCCCGGGCCGCGGCAGCCGCCGACGGCTCACCCGCGGTGCTGGGGCGGGCCCGCCGCCCGGGAGAGCGCGTCGAGGGTCACCCCCACGACGGCCCGCAGCCGCGCCGGGCCCGCCCCGGCCCGGCTCATGACGGCGAGGGACTGGTTCACGGCGGCCACGTGGTCGGCGAAGGCCCCGGCCTCCTGCCCGGCCAGCCCGCCCGCCGCCAGCGCGGCGCGCAGCCGCGAGCACTGGAACCCCAGCGCCTCCTTCGCGCGGGCCGCGACGGCCGCACTCAGCACCGGGATGGCCATGGCCGACTGGGCGACCAGACAGCCGTCCGGCAGCTCGGGATCGGCGATGCGCGCGAGGGTGACGTCGAAGAACGCGCGGACGGCGGCGTGCGGATCCGCGCCCGCACCCGACAGGGCCTCCGCGTACTTGTCGCCGTAGCGCGCCGCGTAGCGGTCCAGGCAGCGCAGGAAGAGCGTGTCCTTGTCGCCGAGCGAGGCGTAGATGGAACTGCGGTTGAGACCGGTCGCCCGGGACAGATCGTCCAGCGAGGTGTCGGCGTAACCGGCGCGCCAGAACTGGATCATCGCGGCGTCCAGTGCCGCGTCCATGTCGAACTGCTTCTTGCCTGCCACGGGGCACTTCCTTGCCGCTGCGTCGATGTTCCATGCCGATGATCCCTGCCGAGCCGTGCGGTGCCGCACCCCCATCTTGAACCATTCAGTTCAAGAAGTGTTACCGTCCCCGTATGGCCATGTCCCGGAGCAACCCCGTCCCCGAACTACCGCTGCACGACCTGGCGGGCTTCACGCACCACTGGGTCGACGCCGGTGGCGTCCGCCTGCACACGGTCGACGGCGGCCGGCCGGACGGCCCGGCCGTCGTCCTGCTCGCCGGGTTCCCGCAGAGCTGGTGGGCGTGGCGCACGGTCATGCCTGTCCTCGCCGAGCGGTTCCGCGTCGTCGCGGTCGACCTGCCGGGCCAGGGCCACTCCGCGCGCCCGGAGCGCGGCTACGACACGCACACGGTCGCCGAGCAGGTGCACGCCGCCGTACGGGCGCTCGGAGTACCCGCCTACTGGCTGGCCGCCCACGACATCGGCGCCTGGGTCGCCTTCTCCCTCGCGCTGCGCCACGAGAGCGACCTGCACGGGCTCGCCCTGCTCGACGCCGGGATCCCCGGCATCACCCTCCCCGACGCGATCCCCACCGACCCGGAACGCGCCTGGAAGACCTGGCACTTCGCCTTCCACCTCGTGGCCGAGCTGCCCGAGACGCTGCTTACCGGCCGGGAGCGGGAGTACGTCGGCTGGTTCCTGAAGGCGAAGGCCCTCTCTCCCGACACCTTCCAGGACGCCGAACTCGACCACTACGCGGCCGCCGTCGCCGCCGACGGCGGCCTGCGCGCCTGTCTCGCCTACTACCGGGACGCCGCCGAGTCGGCGCGCAAGAACCACGAGGCGCTCCGGCGCCGGCGCCTCACCCTGCCCGTCCTCGGCATCTCCGCCGGCCACGGCTCCGTCCCGGACATGGCGGCCTCCCTCGGCCCCTGGGCCGACGACGTCTCCGGCGTCGTCGTGCCCGACTCCGGCCACTTCATCCCTGACGAGCAGCCCGCCGCCGTCGCCGCCGCGCTGACCGCGTTCGTCCAGGACCATGCGCGCCGCGCGCCGGGAACCGGGAGCCCTCGCACCCGTTGACGAGAAGCGGCCACCTTGACCAGGTGATCTCCGACGGCGCAGGATGTGGGTATGTTCACGCATCGCGTCCACGCATTCGGGTCGGCCACCGTGCCGGACCGATGTGGTTGCGCGCGCAGCGGCTTGTAGCGGACCCGCGTCCCTCGTCGCTTCTTTCCCGTACGTCGCCGCACCGGCCCCTGCCGTGGCCCGCGCGCGTACGGGCTCACCCTCGCGGTCCCCCGACCGCGATCACCGCGCGCCCTTCGGAGAGTCCATATGTCCGTGACGGAAACGTCCCCCTCCACCGCCCCGACCGTTCAGCTGCGCCTCGCCCGCATCCCCGCCGACGGCCTCTACGAGGGGCACCGGCTGCTGCGACGCACCCCCGACGGCTGGCAGGAGCGGCCCTACGAGCACGTCGAGATCGTCCCGCAGGCCGCCACCATCGGCGCCGAGGTCCGCGGCGTCGACCTCGCCCGGCCGCTCCGTGCCGCGGTGCGCGAGGAGCTGAACCGGGCCCTGCTGGAGTGGAAGGTGCTGTTCTTCCGCGGCCAGCACCTCAGCAGCGCGCATCAGCGTGACTTCGCCCGCAACTGGGGCGAGTTGGAGACCAACCCGCTCCTGGAGCGCGGTGACAGCGACGAGGTCGTGCGGTTCGACAAGGGCGCCGGGGCCCCGCCGTCCTTCGAGAACGTGTGGCACACCGACGTCACCTTCCGCGAGCGCCCGGCCATGGGCGCCGTGCTGCAACTGCGCGAGATCCCGCCGTTCGGCGGCGACACCATGTGGGCCGACATGGCGGCCGCGTACGACAACCTGCCGCACGCGGTGCGGGCCCGGATCGACGGCGCCGTCGCCGAGCACGACTTCCTGCCCGGCTTCCGCCGGTTCTACGCTCCCGAGCGGCTCGCCGGACTCCAGGACGCGTTCCCGCCGGTGACCCATCCGGTCGTGCGCCGGCACCCCGAGACCGGGCGGCGCATGCTCTTCGTCAACACCTCGTTCACCACCCGTATCGTCGGCCTGGAGCAGGCCGAGAGTGACCGGCTGCTGCGGCTGCTGTTCCAGCAGGCGCATGTGCCCGAGTTCCAGGTCCGCTTCCGCTGGCAGGCCGGCGACGTCGCGTTCTGGGACAACCGCGCCACGCAGCACTACGCCGTGGCCGACTACGGCGACGCCCGCCGGGTCGCGGAGCGCGTCGCCATCGCGGGGGACCGGCCGTACTGAGGTGCCGGCGCGAGCGGGCGGGCCCCGGCCGGCGGCGGCCGGGATCCCTACGGGACGTACCCTCGGCCCACCGCGGCGATCGAGCGTCCCGCCCACTCCGGGGCCGCTTCCGTGAGGTCGCGCAGGCGGGCCCGGACCGCGTCCGGGAAGGCGGCCGCCCGGCCCGCCTGCTGGTCGACGTGCACGGCGAGCAGCTCGGTCGTCGCCACCGGCGCCGCGTCCGGGCCCGGCTCGGCGGCCTCGTCGGGGACCACGTACATCTCGTGCGTGAACCGGGCCTTCTTCGAGGCGGCGCCCAACACCCGGGTCCGCAGCGCCAGATGGGCCCCCTCGGGCACATCACGCAGATACCGGATGTGGGACTCCACGGTGTAGAGCGAGCAGCCCGACGCCTCGCGGTAGCCGGAGTCCAGCCCCACCTCGATCATCAGGGCGTCGGTGGCGTGCCCGAAGGCCAGCACGTAGAACGCCTCGCTCATATGGCCGTTGTAGTCGATCCACTCGGGGCGGACGCTGCGGTGCAGCAGCGCGATCCCGGTCATTTCCCGTCTCCCAGCCGGCCCGTGGCGCGCAGGACGTCGATGACCCCCTGGTCGCGTTCGGCCACCAGCTCGGCGATGGTGCGCCCGTCCGCCGCCTCGTCGCATCCGGCGACCACCGCGTCGTACAACTCCCGGTCCAGTTCGGGTGCTTCGAGGCGGGTCCAGGGCGCCTTCAGGGACGGACCGAAGTGGTCCAGCATGTGCGCCATGCCGCCCTCGCCGCCCGCGAGCGCGAAGGTGAGCATCGGACCCATGACCGCCCAGCGCAGCCCGGGCCCGTCGGTGATCGAGGCGTCGATGTCCTTCACCGTCGCCTCGCCGTGGGCGACCATGTGCAACGCCTCGCGCCACAGGGCCTCTTGGAGCCGGTTCGCGATGAAGCCCGGCACCTCGCGGTCCATGGTGATGACCGACTTGCCCGCGACCTCGTAGAAACGGGCCGCCCACGCGGTGGCCGCCCCTGCCGTGTGCTCGCCGCCGACGACCTCGACCAGCGGGATCAGGTACGGCGGGTTGAACGGGTGCCCGACGACCAGACGCGCCGGGTCCACGGCCGTCGTCTGCATGTCCGTCATCGGGTAACCGGACGTCGACGAGGCGATGACCGTGCCCGGCGGCGTCGCCGCGTCCAGGCGGGCCAGCAGGTCGCGCTTGAGATCGAGCTTCTCCGGAGCGCTCTCCTGCACGAACTGGGCGTCGGCCACGGCCAGTCCCAGTGTCGGCGTCACCGTGAGGCGGTCGCGGGACGCGCCGGCGGCGAGCCCCAGCGAGGTGAGCGCGGGCCAGGCCGCGTCGACCAGGCGGCGCAGCTTCGCCTCGGCGCCGGGCGCCGGGTCCCACGCCGTCACGTCGTAGCCGCGGGCCAGGAAGTGGGCGACCCAGCCGCCCCCGATGACACCGGCGCCGACGCAGGCCACGCGGCGGACGTCCTCGGGGGAGACGGCGGGGGTGAAAGCGGGCAGGGGGGCCGGGTCGGGTGCGGAGGAGGTCATCAGCGGTCCGCCTTCCGCAGGCCGAGCAACTCGCGTGCCTCGTCCGGGGTCGCGACGCGGGCGCCGATCGACTCGGTGATGGTGACGGCCCGCTCGACGAGCTGGGCGTTGGTCACCTTGTTGCCCTTGCCGAGGTACAGATTGTCCTCCAGGCCCACCCGGACGTGGCCGCCCAGCAGGATCGACTGCGCCACCCACGGCATCTGCATCCGGCCGAGCGAGAAACTCGCCCAACGAGCGCCGTCGGGCAGCATGTTGACCATCGACTGGAGGACGCCGGGATCGGCTGGAGCGCCCCAGGGGATGCCCATGCAGAGCTGGAAGACGGTCGGGTCGTCGAGCAGTCCCTCGGCCAGCAGCTGCTTGGCGAACCAGAGCTGGCCGGTGTCGAAGATCTCCAACTCGGGCCGCACACCGAGCTGCTGGATGCGGCGGGCGCCCGCGCGCAGCATGTCCGGCGTGGAGACGTACAGGTTCGAGCCGTCACCGAAGTTCAGGGAGCCGCAGTCGAGCGTGCAGATGTCGGGGAGCAACTCCTCGACGTGCGGGAGGCGGTCGAGGCCGCCGACCAGATCGGTGCCGGGCAGGTGGGTCAGCGGCTCGTCCGGGTCGAGGACGAGGTCGCCGCCCATCCCGGCGGTGAGGTTGATGACGACGTCGGTCCCGGTCTCCTTGACCCGTTCGACGACCTCGCGGTAGAGCCGCGGATCGCGCGACGGCGCGCCGGACTCGGGGTCGCGGACGTGGATGTGGACGACGGCCGCGCCCGCCTGCGCGGCCTGCACGGCGCTGCGGGCTATCTGCTCCGGCGCCACGGGGACGTGCGGACTCTTGCGCACGGTGTCTCCGGCGCCGGTCAGGGCGCAGGTGATGATGACGTTCTCGGTGAAGGGCATGGAGCCTCCCGGAATCGGCCCTCCGGCGGTGACGAGCGGGGTCCGGAGCGGAGCCCCGCGGCCCTCGCGCCGGTGGGGGTGGGGTGGTGGGTGGTGCGGTGCGGGTCTCTCGTCGCGGGCTGACCGCGCCCGCGGTCCGCGCGGAAGACGGTCCTACGGGGAGGTCAGGAGCGTGGTGCGCACGTGCGCGGCCAGGGCGGACCGCATGGCGTCGGCGTCGGTGCCCGACGCCAGCACCTGTGTGGCCAGGCCGTCGATCAGCGCCGTCAGGGTCAGCGCCTGCGCCTGCGGGTCGGCGCTCGCGCGGAACACGCCCTGCGCGACGCCTCTGCGGACGACGTCGGCGACGGTCTCCCGCCACTGCCGGTAGTACTCGGCGTGCAGCCGCCCCACCGTGGTGGAGCGCGCGGCCTCGGCCCACAGGTCGAGCCAGACCGCCCACTGGCGGCGCTGCTGTTCGGTGCGCGGCGTCTGCAAGGCGATGAGCTGGTCCAGCTCCGCGACCGCGTCGTCCGCCGAGGCGAGCAGGGCGGCGCGGCGCGCGGTGTCCTCGTCCATGCACCAGCGCACCGCCGCCTCCAACAGGTCGGCGCGGCCCGGGAAGTGGTAGTGGATCGCGGCGGAGCTGGTGGCGCAGGCGCGGGCGATGTCGGCGACCCGCACGGCGTGGAAACCGTGCTCGGCGATGAGCCGGACCGTCTCCCGGACGATCTGCAGTGGACGCCCGCCCTCGACGGGGGCGGCGACGGCCGGCGGCTGCTCGCGGGGCCGCGCCCCGAGCAGCCGTCCGACGTCGACCCGCCCCTCGTCGGCGATCCGCGCCAGCTCGGCGGCCGTGAACCGGCGGGTGCCGCTCAGCGAACGCGAGAGCTTCGAGGGATCCATGACGATGCGGCGCGCGAACTCGCGCTGGCTGACCCCCGCGGCCGCGATGACCTCACGGACGCGGGCGGCGGTGTCGGCGCTCGGGGCGCCGGGGACGTCGTCGGTTTCCACGGCCCCGACCCTAACCACGCATTGAGAAGAACTCAACACTGCACCGCACAACTCCTTGCTCAGAGGGCTGTTGTGCTCCTGACTTGCTCATCAGTCAGGAGCGCAACACCCGTCCCGCCCACCTCTCCGGTACCTCCCGGCACGCGGACCGCTGCACGAACGCCGTAGGAGCCCCGACTGCCGTGGCCGACCACGGCATCGAGCCCGTCCCGAGGGGGCGCCGGCTCCCGCGCGCCCGGAGCGCACCGAACTCACCGCGGCCCCACCGCCGTACCCCGCGGTCCCCCGAATGGCTTACGGTGTGGCGGGTGGACAGTCAGGGGAAGCGGGCGGTTCGGCTGCGCCTGACCGGGGCCGCCGCTGCCGCCGTGGTGTCGGGCGCGACGGGCTCATGGGCGTACGCGCGAGCGGGCGCGTCCGCGGACGAGCTGGTGCGCGATCTCGCCGTCGGCTGGGCGTTCGTGGTCGCCGGGCTGATGGCGTGGCGGCGCAGGCCCGCCAACCACACCGGCCGCCTCATGGTGTTCTGCGGCATCACCTGGTTCCTCGGGAACCTGCAAGGCACCGCGATCCCGGTGCTGTTCACGGTCGGTGCCTGGTGGGAGGCGCTGAACATGGCCGTCCTCCTGCACCTCGTCCTCTCCTTCCCCGAAGGACGCCTCACCACGGTCCTCACCCGGCGGCTGACACAGTTCGCCTACGGGCTCGTCGCCGTCGGCGGTCTGCTGCGCACCTTCCTCTTCGATCCGGCGACCGACACCGGAGCGACCTACCTGGACTGTGCCGCCTGCGGTCCCAACCTCTTCTACGTCCCGGCCTGGCACGGCCTGTTCGACACCTTCGACGCCGTCTACCACGGCACCGGATGGGCGGTCTCCGTGGTCGCCGCCGGCGCGATCGTGCTGCGCTGGCGGCACGCGTCGGCCGCGCGCAGACGCGCACTGCTTCCCGCCTGGATCGGCATCGGCGTCGCTGTCGTCTTCCTGATGGGGGACATGCTGTTCTACGTCGTTCCGTGGTTCGGCGAGGTCGGCTCGCTCGGCGAACAGGCCGTGTACCTCTGCGCCGACCTCGCCCAGGTCGGCGTCCCCTTCGCCTTCCTCTTCGGCCTGCTCCGCATGCGTCTGCAGCGGGCCGAGGTCAGTGGCCTCGTCATCGACGTCGGCACGGACCCCGACCCGTCCCGGGTCCGCGAGGCGCTGGTGCGCGTCCTCGGCGACCCGACGCTGCGGCTCGGCCTGTGGCGCGAGGAGCGCCGCGCCTACATCGACGGAGCGGGCCGCGAGGTCAGCCCCGAGGGGCCCGGCCGGACCCGGGTGCACGCCGCCGACGGCCGCCCGCTGGCCCTGCTCCACCACGACCCGGCCCTCCTCGAGGACCCCGAGCTGCTGGAGGCCGTCGCCGCGGCGCTGCGGCTCGCCCTGGAGAACGTCTGGCTGCGCACCCGCGCCAAGGACGTCGCCACCCGCATCGTCCAGGCCGCCGACGCCGAACGCGGCCGGCTCGAACGGAACCTGCACGACGGGGCACAGGCCCGCCTGGTCTTCGCCCTCATGGCCGTCCGGCGAGTCCAGCGGGGCCTCGCCGACCACCCCGACGAGCGGCTGCGCGGCGCGGCGGAGGAGGCCGAGTCGAGCCTGCGCCTGGCCATCGCGGAGCTGCGCGGCATCGCCCACGGCATCCATCCGGCCGTGCTCACCCGGGAGGGGCTCGGGCCCGCGCTCACCGCGCTGGCGCGGGAGGCCGCGCTGCCGGTCGTCGTCGCGGCCGAGACCCGGCGCTACGACACGCTCGTCGAGACCACCGCCTACTTCACCGTCTGCGAGGCGCTGTCCAACGCGGCCAAGCACGCCGGGGCCCGCGCCGTCAGCGTCTCGGCGCGCCACCAGGACGGCCGGCTCGTCATCGAGACCGTCGACGACGGGGTCGGCGGCGCCGACACCGCCCGCGGCACGGGGCTGCGCGGCCTCGCCGACCGGCTCGCCGCCGTCGACGGCGTACTGCACATACACAGTCCCGCCGGTGGCGGGACCCGGATCAGGGCGGAGCTTCCGTGCGGGTGATCGTGGCCGAGGACTCGGCACTGCTGCGACAGGGCATCGTGCGGCTCCTCACCGACGAGGGCATCGAGGTGGTCGCCGAGTGCGCGGACACCGCGCCGCTGCTCGCGCTCGTCGCCCGGCACGCGCCGGACGCCGTGCTGCTGGACATCCGGATGCCGCCCACCCACACCGACGAGGGGCTGGTCGCGGCGGCCGCGATCCGCGCCGCCCATCCGGGGACCGGTGTCCTGCTGCTCTCCCAGTACGTGGAGACGTCGGACACGGTGCGGGCCCTGGCCGAGCGGCCGGAGGGGTTCGGCTACCTCCTCAAGGAACGCGTCGCCGACATCGACGAGCTGCACGCCGCCCTCAAGCGGGTGGCCGCGGGGGAGACCGTGCTCGACCCGCTGGTGGTGGCCCGGCTGATGGACGCGCCGCGGGCGGCGGGTCCGCTGGACGAGCTGACCGGCAGGGAGCGCGACGTTCTCACGCTCATGGCCGAGGGCCACTCGAACGAGGCCATCGCCCAGCGCCTCGTCATCGGCGGCAAGACCGTCGAGACGCATGTGCGCAACATCTTCGGCAAACTGCGCCTGGAGCCCGACCTGCTGGAGCACCGGCGGGTCATGGCCGTACTCACGTATCTGCGCGGGTGAAGCTCCCGCGGTACGCGCAAGAGGTTCCGGCTGTCCGCTCCGGAGACGACGTCGTCCCCCGTTTTCCCCCGTGGTCCCCCGTACATCGTCTGCGGAGCGGTGCCGGACCCCCAATGTAGGCAGGGCGCGGGGGGCGGGACATCAGGGTCAGCCCTGAGATGTGGAGCCGCGGCTCTCTCTTCGATCGCCGCATGTCCCCATTTGATCGCCGCAAACCTGCCGGGGGGCTCGCGCTCCGGGGCCCGGGTGATTTCGCCGGGCGCCCCTTCCCAGCTGCCGGGGCCCAGGTCTATAGTCCAAAACTAGCAGTGCTAATTAACCGCTGTCCTTGGAGCTGACCGTGCGCCCCGTTCACTTCGCCGCCGCCCGCCGCACCCCGATCGGGAAGCTCCGCGGGGCCCTGTCCGGCATCCGCCCCGACGACCTCGCGGCGACGGTGATGCGGGGCCTGCTGGCGGACGCGCCCACGCTCGACCCGGCCCGCGTCGACGACATCTACTGGGGCGCCGCCAACCAGGCCGGCGAGGACAACCGCAACGTCGCCCGGATGGCGGCCCTCCTCGCGGGCCTGCCCGAGACGGTGCCGGGCGCGACCGTGAACCGGCTCTGCGCCTCCGGCCTGGAGGCCGTCACCACCGCCGCGCGCACCATTGCCGCCGGTGAGGCCGACATCGTGCTCGCCGGCGGCTCCGAGTCCATGAGCCGCGCCCCCTTCGTGCTGCCCCGCCCGGACGACGCGCTGCCGCACACGATGCAGACCTACGACACACGCCTGGGCTGGCGGCTGGTCAACCCCGCGATGCAGAAGCTGCACGGCGTCCTCGCGATGGGGGAGACCGCCGAGGAGGTCGCGGACCGGTACGGGGTCGCGCGCGAGCGGCAGGACGCGTTCGCACTCCGCAGCCACCAGCGGGCCGCCGCCGCCCGCGAGAGCGGCCTCTTCGACGCCGAACTCCTCCCGGTCACACGGCCCGACGGGGTCGTCGTCGATGCCGACGAGTGCATCCGCCCGGACACCTCCCTGGAGAAGCTGGGCGGCCTCAAGCCCGTGTTCCGCGCGGGCGGCACGGTCACGGCGGGCAACGCGTCCCCGATGAATGACGGTGCGGCCGGCCTGCTCCTCGTCTCCGAGGAGGCCCTGAACGACCTGGGGCTGCACTCCCTCGGCCGCTACGTCGCCGGGGCCTCGGCCGGTGTCCACCCCGACGTCATGGGCATCGGCCCGGTGCCCGCCACGCGCAAGGCGCTCGACCGCGTGGGCTGGTCCCTCGACACCGTCGAGGAGGCCGAGTTCAACGAGGCCTTCGCCGCGCAGGCGCTCGCCTGCGTCGACACCCTCGGCATCGACCCCGACCTCGTCAACCCGACCGGCGGCGCCATCGCCCTCGGCCACCCGCTCGGCTGTTCCGGCGCCCGCATCCTCACCACGCTGCTGCACCGGCTGCGCCGCACCGGTGCCGCCCGGGGCCTCGCCACCATGTGCGTCGGCGTCGGGCAGGGCAGCGCCGTGCTCGTCGAGCGCGCCTGAACCCCGGCAGCAGACAGAGCCGCCCGGCCCGGAGCCGCACCAGCAGTCAGTACCGAACGGAGCACCACCCCTCATGGCAACCCTTTCCCTCGCCGCGATCCTCGCCGAGTCCGCCCGCCGCCGCCCCCACAAGGTGGGCCTGGTGGAGGGCGAACTGCGCCTCACCTTCGCGCAGTTGTGGCTCCAGGCCCGCAAGCAGGCCGCGGCCCTGACCGGCCTCGGCGTCCGGCCGGGGGACCGGATCGCCCTGATGGCGCCCAACACCGCCGAGTTCCCGCGCGCCTACTACGCGACGCTCGCCGCGGGCGGGGTCGTCGTCCCCGTCCACCTGCTCCTGTCGGCCGAAGAGGTGCGGCACGTCCTGACGGACAGCGGCGCGACCCTGCTGCTGTGCCACCCGGCGCAGGCCGAGACCGGCGCGGCCGCGGCGCGGGCCGCGGGGGTGCGCATGGTGACCCTGGGCGCGGGGGGCGAGCTGGAACAGCTCACCGCGGCGAGCGAACCGCTGCCGGCCTACGTCACCCGCGACGCGGACGACCCGGCCGTCGTCTTCTACACCAGCGGCACCACCGGCGTCCCCAAGGGCGCCGAGCTGAGCCACTTCAACCTCGTGATGAACGCGACGGTCAGCGCCTTCGACGCCAACGACGTGCACGCCGACGACGTCGCGCTCGGCGCGCTGCCGCTCTTCCACGCGTTCGGCCAGACCGTCTCGATGAACGCGACCTGGCGCGCGGGCGCGACGCTCGTCCTGCTGCCCCGCTTCCATGCGGCTCGCGCACTGGAGCTGATGGTCGCCGAGAACGTCAACACGTTCCACGGCGTCCCCACGATGTACGTGAACCTGCTCGCGGCGGCGCCCGAGGCGGAACAGCTGCCGCGGCTGAGCCTGTGCATCTCGGGCGGCGCCTCGCTCCCCGTAGCCGTCCTGGAGGGCTTCGAGCAGGCCTTCGGTGCCACCGTCTACGAGGGGTACGGCCTCTCCGAGACCTCCCCGGCCGCCGCCGCCAACCAGCCCGTCTTCGGCGCCCGCCCGGGCACCATCGGCCAGCCGCTGTGGGGCGTCGACGTGGAGATCGCGCGCGCCGAGACCGAGGACCGCGTCGAGCTGCTGCCGACGGGCGAACTCGGCGAGGTCGTCGTGCGCGGCCACTGCGTCTTCACCGGCTACCTGGGCCGCCCCGAGGCGACCGCGGAGGCCCTCGTCGACGGCTGGTTCCGCACCGGCGACCTCGGCACCAAGGACGCGGACGGCTACCTGCGCATCGTCGACCGCAAGAAGGACATCGTCATCCGCGGCGGCTACAACGTGTACCCGCGCGAGGTCGAGGAGGTCCTCATGCGCCACCCCGGCGTCGCCAACGCGGCGGTCATCGGCCTGCCCGACGCCGTGCACGGCGAGGAGGTCTGCGCGGTGGTCGTCCCGAAGCCCGGCGCCTGCCTGGACGCGGCCGGACTCACCGCCTGGTCCAAGGAGCACCTCGGCAAGCACAAGTACCCGCGCCGCATCGAGTTCACGGAGCAACTGCCGCTCGGCCCCAGCATGAAGGTCCTCAAGCGTGAGCTGCGGGCCACGTATGCGGACCGCCCCGGGCCCGCGTAGCGCGTATCACCATGCGGCGGCGGTGACGCGGCGCGGACCGGCGGGTCTACCATCGGCCCGCCATGCACCACATTTTCGGGATCACGCCGTGGGCGTTCGCCGCGCTGGCCGCCGCGGCGCTGCTGGTGGGCTTCTCCAAGACCGCCGTCAGCGGCGCCAACACGGTCAGCCTCGCCGTCTTCGCCGCGGTCCTGCCCGCCCGCGCCTCCACCGGCGTCCTGCTGCCGATCCTGATCTTCGGCGACGTCCTCGCCGTCCTCACCTACCGGCGCCACGCCCACTGGCCCACGCTGTGGCGGCTGTTCCCCGCCGTCGCCGCGGGAGTGGTGCTCGGCACGGCGTTCCTCGCCGTCGCGGGCGACGGCGCCGTCCGGTCCTCCATCGGCGCGATCCTGCTGCTGATGGCCGGCGTCACCCTCTGGCGGCGCCGCCGGGGTGAGTCCCCCGAGGCGGCGGACACGGGGACGCGCGCCGCCCGCGTCAAAGCCGGCTCCTACGGGGTGCTCGGCGGGTTCACCACCATGGTGGCGAACGCGGGCGGACCCGTGATGTCGCTCTACCTGCTCTCCGCGGGCTTCCGGAAACTGGGCTTCCTCGGCACCTCCGCCTGGTTCTTCCTCATCGTGAACTCCGCGAAGGTGCCGTTCAGCGTCGGTCTCGGCCTCATCGACGGGCACTCCCTGCTTCTGGACGCCGCCCTCGTCGCCTTCGTCGTACCCGGCGCGCTGATCGGCAAATGGGCTGTGAACCGCATCAACCAGCGCCTCTTCGAACGCCTCGTCATCGCGGCCACGATCCTGGGCGGCCTGCAGCTCCTCCTGCGCTGACCCCCGGCGGGCCGCCTACGCAGGGCTGAGCGTGCGGTCCGAACCCGGCTGGTGCGGCAGCCCCTGCTCCAGGTCCTCGGCGAGCAGCCGCTTCGCGATCGTGTCGACCGCCGCCCGCAGGTCCTCGCCCGCGGGACGCCCCAGATCCGCCTCGACCTTCCCGGCCAGCCACTCGCCCCACGCGTGGTTGATCACCTCGGCCTCCCGGCGCCCCGCAGCCGTGTGCGAGAAGTACGTCCCCGTACGCGACAGGTAGCCCTCGTCCACCATGCGCTGGAAGACCGGCACCAGGACCTCCGGCGGCAGCATGCGGCGCGCCGCGATCATGCCGAGGCTCGCGTGCCCGACCATCCGCGTGAAGAACTCCACCTGCATCACCGCCCACGCCCCGGCGATGTCGAGCCGGGTGTCGGACTCGTCGAGGATGCGCCGCGCGGTCCGCAGGTCGGTTGATTTCACGATGGAGCCGACGGTCCGCTGCAACAGGTGCGCGGGGTCCCCGGTGGTGGGCTGCGCGAAGCCCTCGCCCATGTCCGAGGAGCCCATCCGGGCGCTGTCCCGCAGCTGCACCTGCTTGAGGAAGAGCGCGACGACGAACCCGATCAGCGCCACCGGCACCGTGCACAGGAAGACCGTGTGCAGCGAGTCCGCGTACGCCTCCACGATCGGGCCCCGCGCGGCCGGAGGCAGCGCGTGCAGCCCCTGCGGGTTCTGCGCGGCCTTCGCGAGGGCCGCCGCGTCGGTCCCGGTCCCGGCACGGGCGGCCTCGGCCACCCCGTCGGAGAGCCGGGGCTTGAGCGTGTTGGCGTAGATCGTCCCGAAGACGGCCGTCCCGAAGGAGCTGCCGAGCGTACGGAAGAAGGTGACGCCCGACGTCGCCGTACCCAGGTCCGCGTAGTCCACGGTGTTCTGCACGGCGATGGTCAGCACCTGCATGCACAGCCCGATACCGGCACCGAGGACGAACATGTAGAGCGACTCCAGCCAGACCCCCGCATCGCTGCCCATCAGAGACAGCAGGTACAGGCCGAGCGCCATGACGAGCGAGCCCACGATCGGGAAGAAGCGGTACTTTCCGGTCTTGCTGACCACGTTGCCGGAGAAGACCGACGCGATCAGCAGGCCGATCACCATGGGCAGCGTCCGCACGCCCGAGATCGTGGCGGAGTCCCCGTCCACGTACTGCAGGTACGTCGGCAGGAACGTCATCGCGCCCAGCATCGCGAAGCCCACCACGAAGCTGAGGACCGAGCAGACGGTGAAGACGGGGTTGGCGAAGAGGCGCATCGGCAGCATCGGTTCGGCCGCGCGCGACTCCACGACGCAGAACAGGCCGAGCGCGATGACTCCGCCCACGAACAGGCCGATGATGACGGCCGAGCCCCACGCGTACTCGTTGCCGCCCCAGCTCGTCGCGAGGATCAGGGCGCTCGCGCCGACCGCGACCAGCGCGATGCCCAGATAGTCGATGACCGGCCGGGTCGCGGACTTCACCACCGGGATGGTGCGGGCCGCGGCGATCACCACGACGATCGCGATCGGCACGTTGACATAGAAGGCCCAGCGCCAGGTCAGGTGGTCCGTGAAGAGGCCGCCCAGGAGCGGCCCGATGACCGTGGCCACACCGAAGACGGCCCCGATCGCGCCCTGGTACTTGCCGCGCTCACGCAGCGGGATGACGTCCGCGATCAGCGCCATCGCCGTCACCATCAGACCGCCCGCGCCGATGCCCTGCATCGCCCGCCAGGCGATCAGCAGCGTCATGTTGCCCGCGAGGCCGCACAGGAACGAACCGGTGATGAAGACGATCGCCGAGACCTGGAAGACCACCTTGCGCCCGAACAGGTCACCGAACTTCCCGACCAGCACCGTGGCGACGGTCTCCGCCAGCAGGTACGCCGTCACCACCCAGGACATGTGCGCCGCGCCGCCCAGGTCCGAGACGATCGTCGGCAGGGCCGTACCGACGATCGTCTGGTCGAGAGCGGCGAGCAGCATGCCCAGCATGATCGTGACGAAGACGACGTTGCGGCGGCGCTTGTCCAGGAACGGCTGGTCCGGGGTCCCGGCGGTGGGCTGGGGGGTATCCGTGGCTGTCACCTCTGCAGGGTCCGCCGGGGCGGAGGGCCGCGCATGTGGGCGGGGGCCGGACTGGTGACGTCCCGGCACCGTGGGGTGCGCCTCGGCCGGCGGGTGCGGGCCGTGTGCGGCCGGCCGCGCAGTTCCCCGCGCCTTAAAGGGCCGACCTGAGCCGGGGTGCCGAAGCCGCCGCCGAGACCGGGGCGCCCTGGTCCACCCGGGCCGCGAGGGCGCGCGCCCACCGGACGATCCCTTCCGTGTCCAGCTCGCCCGGGGCCTCGCCCGTCCACGCAGCCAGGCCGTCCGCGCCGCGGCGCAGCAGGCGGGCGCCGCCCCTGGCGTTGCCGCGGGCCGCGTGGGTGAGGCCCACCGCCGTCTGGGCCAGGGCCCGCCACAGGGCGCGCTCGGAGTCGGGCCCCGCCTTCCAGGCGTCCTCGAAGACCTCGTGCGCGTGGAACGGACGGCCCGCGTCCAGCAGCGCCTGCGCCTCGTCGACGGTCCGCGCCGGGGTGCGTACGACGCCCTCGGGCTGGCGCTCGACGCCGGGGGAGCCGTAGGGCAGGGGGCGGCCGAGACCGTCGCGGGGACGGGCGTTGCGGGCCCGCCCCGCCTCGTCGCGGTCCCGGTCGCCGCTGTGCGAAGTGCTCATGCGGCCGATTCTCGCGCATGTCCGCCGACCCTCGCGGAATCGGTTTCAAACCACCCGTGAGCTTGGGGTATCGTTCTGTCTGTCGCCGCCGGACGGGACTTGCGCGAGGCAGCCGACATCGGGACGTGGCGCAGCTTGGTAGCGCACTTGACTGGGGGTCAAGGGGTCGCAGGTTCAAATCCTGTCGTCCCGACTTTACGGAGTCGTGGAGTGTGGGGCCGTCGCAGAGAGATCTGCGGCGGCCCCACACGCGTCTGTGGCCCGCCCTCGGGGCCGGGCTACCGCGGGTGCGCCGCGCGCCAGGCCGCCATCGACGCGTCCCATTCGTCCCCCGACAGCGCGGTCAGCGACGCCGGGAACAGGCCGTCCTCCTCCTTGGCGATGTGCCGGTGCAGCTCCCGCACCGCCTCGGTGAACGTGCGCACGCCGGCCGGGTCCGTCAGGTCCAAGGCGGGCAGCAGTGCGTCCAGTTCCCGGTGCTCCACCTCCAGAGCCGCGATGTACGGCGCGTACTCGGGATCGGCGCGCATCACCCGGAACAGCCCGTCCTCCTCCCCGCGCCAGTGCGCCGTCAGCTCCCCGGCCATCGCGTCGACGAGGGCGCGGGCCCGCCCCGGATCACCGGCGTCGAGCGCGCGCAGGGCGTCGCCGGCGGCGTCGGTGACCCGCTCGTGCTCCGCGATGAACTCCTTGATGAGGGGGATCTCCCGGCAGCCGCAGTAATGGCACATGGGGTCAGTGATACGTCAGTCCCGGGGAGAGTTCGAGGAGGTCACCGGCGTGTGGCGCCCCCCTCGTGGCAGCGTGCGACCTGTACGAGGTCCTCCTCGGCCGCGCCCGGCGCGACGGGGCTGTTCACCGGATGCGCCGTCCTGCTGGCGTGCTCTGCGTGGACATCGCCGTGCTCGGGCCGCGCACGACCGGCTGGGCGCTGGAGAGCGTGCCGCGGACAGCGGTCCGGCAGCCGCGATAACCCCGGGCGCCCGTCGCCGAGCGGCGACTATGCTCGCGCGGCACCGGCGCTCCCGCGGAGAGGTGACCATGAGCGTGCGCAAGTTCCACCCCGACGAGGCCGACATCGACGAGCCCCTCGTCCGGGCCCTGGTCGACGAGCAGTTCCCGCACTGGGCGGGGCAGCCGCTGCGGCACGTCGACGCGCACGGCACCTCCCACGTCCTGTACCGGCTCGGCGACGCGTTCGTGCTGCGGCTGCCCCGCCGCGGCGGGTCGGTGCCCGACCTGGCGGGCGAGCGCCGCTGGCTGCCGTTCCTGGCCGCGCGGCTGCCCGTCGCCGTGCCCGAACCCGTCGCGGAGGGCAGGCCCGGCCACGGCTACCCGCATCCCTGGGCCGTGCACCGCTGGCTGCCCGGCGCGATCCCGGTCGCCGGGGAGGTGGCGGACCCGGCGGCGCTCGCCGCCGACCTGGCCGCGTTCGTCACCGCCCTGCGCCGCGTCGACACCGCGGGCGCCCCCGCGGCCTACCGGGGCGCGCGCCCCCTCGCGGAGCGGGACAGCGCCACCCGCGCGGTGCTCGACCGGCTCGCGGGCGAGATCGACACCGACGCGGCCCGTGCCGTCTGGGACGCCGCCGTGCGGGCGCCGCGCGGTGAGCTGCCGGACGTCTGGCTCCACGCCGATCTGCAGCCCGGCAACGTCCTCCTCGACCAGGGCCGCCTCAGCGCCGTCATCGACTTCGCGTGCATGGGCGTGGGCGACCCGGCCGTCGACCTCCTCGTCGCCTGGTACGTACTCGACGCCCCGGCCCGCCGGATCTTCCGCGCCGCCGCCGGGCTCGACGCGCAGAGCTGGACGCGCGGCCGCGGCTGGGCCCTGACCGTCGCGGCCCACGAGCTGGCGTACTACCGCGAGTCGAATCCGTTCATGGCCGGCACCGCCGAGCGCGTCATCAGGGAGGTGCTCGCCGAGGGCCGCGACTGACCGGCCCTATACCGGGGGCGTGATCACCGGGGTGTCGGCCCCGTCCCGCTGGTGCGGTATGACCAGCGGCGCGCTGCCCGGCGTCAGCGCCACCGTCCGGGTCGGCGCGGGGATGCGGATGCCCTCCTCGCGAAAGCGCCGGTGCAGCCGCTTGATGAACTCGTGCTTGATCCGGTACTGGTCGCTGAACTCCCCGACGCCGAGGATGACGGTGAAGCCGATCCGGGAGTCGCCGAACGTGTGGAAGCGCACGGCCGGTTCGTGCTCGGGCATCGCGCCCTCGACGTCCCGCATGGTCTCCGTGACGACCTCGACGGTCACGCGCTCGACGTGCTCCAGGTCGCTGTCGTAGCCCACACCCGCCTGGACGAGCAGGGTCATCTCCTGCTCGGGGCGGCTGTAGTTGGTCATGTTCGTGCCGGAGAGCTGGGTGTTCGGGATGATCACGAGGTTGTTGGAGAGCTGGCGCACCACGGTGTTGCGCCAGTTGATGTCGACGACGTAGCCCTCCTCACCGCTGCTGAGCCGGATGTAGTCGCCGGGCTGCACGGTCTTCGAGGCGAGGATGTGCACGCCCGCGAAGAGGTTGGCGAGGGTGTCCTGCAAGGCGAGCGCCACCGCCAGACCGCCGACGCCCAGGGCGGTGAGCAGGGGAGCTATGGAGATGCCGAGTGTCTGCAGGACGATCAGGAAGCCCAGCGCGAGGACCACGACCCGGGTGATGTTCACGAAGATCGTCGCCGAACCGGCCACGGCGGCACGGGACTGCGCCACCGCCCGGACGACGCCGGTGATCACCCGGGCCGCGGTGAGCGTGCCGGCCAGGATGACGAACGCGGTCAGCGCCATGTTCACGGTGTGTCCCGTGCGGGCGGTCAGCGGCAGCGCCTCGGCTCCCACCGCGGCGCCGGCGGCGACGGCGGCCCAGGGCACGAGGGTGCGCACCGTGTCGACGAGCAGGTCGTCGCCGCCCCACCGGGTCCGGCTGGCCCGCTCGCCGAGCCAGCGCAGCACGAGCCGCAGCAGGAGCCCGGCCAGCAGCCCCGTGAGGAGGGCGACGCCCGCGATGATCAGGTCATGGGGCTGGAGTCCGCGGGTCACCGGGCACCTCCCGCGCTCGCCTCGGTAAAGAGGACCGGAATGTGATGAATCGTCACGTGTACCTGCTCGGTGGGGAATAGGGGGCCCGCGTGGCGGTCGGGGCGCCGCACGCCGACCCATTTTGCCGTACGCGGACCCACCCCGTGGCCGCGATGGCACCCCCTTGACCTCCTGTTCCCCGCCCGCTCGTCCCCGCTACCCCACGCTCACCGTGCGCCCCAGCCGCGCCGACTCGTACGCCGCCGCCACCACCCGCAACGCCCGCAGCCCCGCCTCGCCGTCCGGCACGGCGACCGGGCCGTCCCCCTGCCCGTAGAGGAACGCGCGCAGCATCAGCGCGTCCAGGTCGACGCCGTAGGGGAGTTCGATGCCGGCGCGGGAGGTCTCGCTGAAGCCGTGCACCTTCTGGTCGAAGGCGTCCATCTCCACGGTGGCCCGCTCGCCGATCACCTGCATCGCCAGGCCGCCCCACGCCGGATGGTGCTGCGGCTGGCTCCAGCTGCAGTCGATCGTGGCCACGGCGCCGTTCCCGTACGTGAGCGTGAGCAGCCCCGCCGTCTCGACCGGGACCTCGCCCTCGTACAGGACGTTGTTGGTCTGCGCGTAGACGGATGTCACGGGGGAGCCCTCGAAGAGGTCGTCGAGCAGGTCCGCGAGGTGCACCGTGTGGTCCGTCAACGCGCCGCCGCCCGCCAGTTCGGGGTCGGTGAACCAGCGGCGCCGGGCCCCCGGCATATAGCCGTTGTTGGCGCCGGCCACCGCGAGGACCGCGCCCGTCGTGCCCGCGCGCACCGCGTCCCGCACCGCGAGATAGGCGGGGCTGAACCGCACCGGGTGCGCCACCGCGAGCCGCACCCCGGCCGCCCGGCACGCCGCGACCATCGCCGCGCCGTCCTCGGGTGTGGTGGCGAGCGGCTTCTCGCACAGCACGTCGACGCCGTGCGCGGCGGCCAGTTCGACCAAGGGGCGGTGCCGGGCGTTCTCCGCGCAGACCACCACCTTGTCCGGCGCCCACGCGAACAACTCCTCGTAGCTGTCCACGTACTCCACGCCCAGCTGGGCCGCGAAGTCCTTGCCGCGGACCTCGCCCGGCGCCGCCAGCTCCGTCTCGGGGTCGGCGGCCAGCACCGTCACCCCGTCCATGGCGGCGAGCAGCCGCGCGAACCCGCCCGCGTGGATGTGCGCGAACGACGCTATGCCGACCTTCATGTCCGTCACAGCCCGGCCTCCTCGGTCGGCTTCACTTCTACGGCTTCCCCGGTGCGGGCGGACTCGGCGGCGGCGACGGCGATGCGGAGCGCCTCCACGCCGTCGCGCGCCGAGACCCGGGGCGCCGGGCCGCCGGCGGTGGCGGCCGCGAACTCGCGCAGCTCGCTCAGGTACGGGCTCTCCGTCATCGGGCTGCCGGGGATGCCCTCGCCGGGCGTCCGGGCGCCCTGGGCGAGGACCCGGAACCCGGTGTGGGCGGTCGAGTCGTGCTCCAGGACGCCGCCGGGGCCCGCCACCCGGTACGTGGTGCGGAACGGCAGGTCCGGCAGGCCCCAGACGCCCAGGACATGGCTGATCGCGCCGGAGGCGTGGGTGAGCACGGCGGTGCCGGCCGCCACGGATCCGTCGCCGGCGCCCGGTTCCTGCCGCCCGCGGACCCGCGCGTGGACGCGGACGACCTCGCCCGCGAGCAGCCGCGCGAAGTCGAGGTCGTGGATCATCTGGTCGACCACGATGCCGCCGGAGAGCGCGGGATCGCTGAACCAGGGGGCCCACACCGGGTAGCGGCCCGAGCGCGTGAAGCGCAGGACGGCAGGGGCGCCGATCCGGCCCGCCGCCACCGACCGCGCGAGCGCCGCGTACGCGGGGAAGTAGCGCACGACGTGCGCCGGGAACAGCAGCACCCCCGCGCGCTCGGCCGCGGCCGCCATCTCCCGGGCATC
Source organism: Streptomyces sp. NPDC006552 (assembly GCF_040611655.1). Classification (NCBI taxonomy): domain Bacteria; kingdom Bacillati; phylum Actinomycetota; class Actinomycetes; order Kitasatosporales; family Streptomycetaceae; genus Streptomyces; species Streptomyces sp. NPDC006552. The sequence goes on along the minus strand of NZ_JBEXOS010000003.1, from coordinate 72,729 downwards.
CTCCACGGTGAGCGCGAGCGGCTTCTCGCAGACGACGTGCCGGCCCGCGGCGATCGCGTCGAGCACGAGGCGGCGGTGGGTGAAGGTCGGGGTGCACACGTCCACGACCGCGGCGCGGTCGAGCAGCTCGGCGAGGCTGTGCGCGGCCGTGACACCGAACCGCGCGTACCGGGCGGCCAATTGCTCCGCGCGGCCGTCGGCGGACAGGACCGTGACGCGTGCGCCCAGCTCCGTCCAGGCGGGCAGATGAGCGCGCGCGATACCGCCGGCGCCGATCAGTCCCACGTCGAGGCGTGCCATGGAAGTCCTTTCCTGCGGGAGGGTCCAGGGGGTGGGGGAGTCAGCCTGCCCTGCACGAGCGGCCGGCTCGCGATCAACGAACCCGCCACCATCACCCGCCAGGGCGGGCCGGATCAGCGGCAGCATGACCGACCAGAAGAAGCCCCGGGCGGCCTTGCTGAAGCACGGGTGCCTGGACGACGTCCCAGATGCCGTACGAGACGGCGGTGCGCCCGCGTGACGAGGCGGCGTCCGGGGCCCCGGCGCGGCCGCACCCGGCGGCGAGCGGGACCACCGCCGCGAGCGCGCCACCGATGAGCGTTCTCCTGTGCATGAGCGTCTCCGGTTGTCGGAAGGGGGACGGGAGTTGAGGCGCTAGGGCCGCATCCGTGCGGGGAGCGGACCGTGCGGAAGTTCGGCGTCCACCGCGTCCAGGGCGCGGCGCACCGCTCCCAGTGCCACGCCCTCGCGGCCGAGCGTGCTGACCGCGATCCGCGGCACGTGCAGGGTCAGGGGGCGCAGCCGGTCGGTGAGCAGCGGTCCGAGCGGCGCCCCGACGGGCGCCAACGCGCCGGACAGCACGAGCAGTTCGGGGTCGAGGGCGAGGACGAGCGCCGCGATGCCGGGGGCGACCGTGGTCAGGTACCGGTCGAGGACGCCGAGGGCGCCGGGGTCCCCCTCGCGCACGGCCCGGGCGAGCGCGTCGGTGCCGGACTCGCCCGCCCGCCGCTGCCCGTCCCACTCCAGCGCCCGCGCCGCCTCCTCCAGACCCAGCTGCGGCAGGATGCCCAGCTCGCCCGCGCCGCCGCGCCGCCCCCGGTGCAGCCGCCCGTCGATCATCAGGCCGCACGAGATGCGCCGCCCCACGAGCACGCACGCCACGTCGTCGGCCAGCACCGCGGCGCCCCGCCAGTGCTCGGCCAGCACGGCGAGGTTCACGTCGTTCTCCACCAGGACCCGGCAGGGCAGGTCCGCCGCGAGCCGGCGCGGCAGATCCAGGTCGGTCCACTCCGGGACCACCACCGAGACGATCCGCCCGGTGGCGTCGACCATGCCCGGCACGCCGATCCCCACCGCCCACACGTCGTCGGGGCCGAGCGCCTGGTCCGCGAGGAAGCGGCGCAGCCGGCCGCGGAGCAGCGCGATGCGCTCGGCGCCCGTGGAGCGGGCGGGGAACTCCTCGCGGTGACGGGCCACGATCTCGCCGTCGAGCCGGGACAGGAGCAGCACGAGCCTCTTGCGCCCGAGGTCCACTCCGATCACGTGTCCGGCCTCGGCCCGGAACCGGACCCGGCGCGCGGGCCGCCCCGGCGACCGCCCGGCCGCCGGAACACCGGCCTCCGCGATCCATCCCCGCGCCGCCAGCTCCTCCACCAGGGCCTCGACCGTCGGCCGGGACAGCCCCGTCGAGGCGGCGAGCCCGCCCACGGTCTGCGGGCTCTCCCGCCGCAACTCCCGCAGCACCACAGAGGTGTTGAGGCCGCGCAGCGCCGCGAGGTCGTGCCCGCGTACGCCGTGGTGCACCGTCATGACCCGATCGCCTCCGCACACCGCTCGGCCGGATTGTGCAGGACTCTTGCAGAACCACGGTGACGTGGCAAGCCCGCGCGCACCGATATTGCGCAGAACTCCTGCCTATCGCCGTGGACGAGGTGCGCCGAGGACGGGCCGGGGACCGGCACACCTGTCGCCGCTCCCGAACGATCCGCCACCGTCCCCATTTGTGTGGATCCTGTGAAACCCCTGATGGCGGACAGCGGAATGCGAGACTCCGCGGTAATTGCACCGCGCCGCCCGTGGCAAGGTGATCACCGAACGTCAATTGCCCCGGAAAGGTTCGACCTCATGCCTCTCGCCCTGTTCCGCCGGAAGCGGGCCGGTTCCGCGGCCCGGGGAGCCGGCCTCGCGCACCCCGTGCCGTCCGGCGCGGGCGCCTTCCACTGCCAGGTCACCGACCCCGTCGGGCAGCCGATGCCGGGCGCCGAGGTGACCGTCACGGACACGGGCGCGGGCCGCGTCGCCGCGAAGGCCACGACCGACCCGTACGGGCTCGTCTTCCTCACGCTGCAACCGGGCCGGTACGGCGTGCTGATCGCCGCGGAGGGCCTGCAGCCGCACCAGCAGACGATCGACGTGCTCCCCGACACCACGGTCCCCCTCACCTCGGTGCAGCTCCACCCCGGCCGCGCGCCGGAGCTGCCCGGCCCCGGCACCTGGCTCTTCGACCCGCCGCACACCGCGATCCGGTTCATCGCCAAACACGTCGGCATGGCCCATGTGCACGGCCGTTTCACCCGGTTCGAGGGCGGCATCCACGTCGCACCCGACATGGCGGACTCGCGGGTGGAGGTCCGTATCGACGCGTCGTCGATCGACACGGGCAACAACACCCGCGACAACCACCTGCGGTCGGCCGACTTCCTCGACGTGGAGCGCTACCCCCACATCCACTTCTCCTCGGACCGCTTCCTCTACCGGGGCGGCTCCAGGTGGTCCCTCCAGGGCGCCCTGACGATGCACGGCGTCAGCCGCACCGTCGAGCTGGACACGAACTACCTCGGTGTCGTCAACGGCGGCTACGCGGAGGAGCTGCGCTGCGCCGCCCTCGCCACGGCGGAGCTGCACCGGGAGGACTACACGCTGAACTGGCGGACGATGCTGGCCCGCGGGATCGCCGTGGTCGGCCCCACCGTCAAGCTCGAACTCGACATCCAGGCGATGTACCGCAGCCACGACACGCCCACGCCGCCCGAGTAGGCCCCCCGGCCCTGAGGGGCGCCCAGTCCGGGGCCGTTTCGCGGGAGGATCGAGCCGTGGCGAACGACGCGAACGGTATCGAGCTGAGCATGGCGGAACTCCGCGAGATCGCGGGTTTCGCGGCGCGCTGCGCCCGCCGGGTGCTGCCGCTCTGCGACGAGGGTCCGCTCACGGGCTCCTCCGCAGTGCCCGGCGGCGGCGGTGCGCCGGACACGCGCCCGCGCGAGGCCGTGGCCGCGGCGGAGGTCTTCGCCGGGGGCGGCCGCCGCACGGCGGCCCTGCGGCAGTCCGCCTGGGCCGCGTACAAGGCCGCCCAGGCGGCGGACGAGGCCGGTGCACCTGTCGCGGCCGACGCCGCGCGGGCGGCCAGCCATGCGGCCGCCGCCGCGTTCCTGCACCCGAAGGCCAGCGCCCACCAGGTGAAACACGTGCTGGGCGCCGCGGCCCATGCCGCGTGCGCTCAGGAACTGGCGGAGCCGGGCAGCGGCGCGGGGATCGTGGAGTGGGCGCGCGGGCACGCGCCCGCAGCCGTCACGGCGGTGCTGCGCCGGCTGCCGGCCGCGCCGTCCGGCGGCGGCCGTGCGGGGGAGTTCACCCGGGAACTCGACGCCGCCCTGCGCCGGTGAGAGGTCCCGCCGCTTCCGTGATGACGGCGCGCGCGGAAGCGATCACCATCCGCCAACAGCCTGCGGGACGCCATATTCGCAGGTCACGACCGTGAGAGCGTTATGCCCTCTGCACGAGTCCTTCACCGGCCACCGACGCCCACTCCGTGACGAGCGCCTCGTACTCCGCCCGGTCCTGGGCGGTCAACTGACCGCCCGTACGGGCCCACAGATCACGGATCTGCTCGTTGACGACATCGGCGGAACGCGCGGAGCGCGGAGTGGGGATGGAGGACATGTGAACGAGAGTAGGGGATCGGTGCGGCTCTGTGCTCCGGTCCGTGACGTGTGTATCGCCATGTGTGATGTTCGCCATCCCAGGCAACCCTTCACGGTTTACGCGCGACACCCGCGTACAGCGGCACCGGGGTCCCGTCCCGCTCCTCGTCGACGGCCAGCTCCGGATGCCACTCCGGCAGCCAGACCACGCCCGGATCCAGCAGTTCCAGTCCCGTGAAGAACTCCGTCATCCGCGCGCGTGAGCGCGGCACCAGCGTGACCCCGCCGGCCGCGTACATGTCGACGGCGGCCCGGGTGCGCTCCGGGTCGTGGTCGGACGCCAGTTGGGACAGGACCAGGTAACTCCCCGACGGGAGCGCGTCCACGAGCGTGCGGATGATGTCGTCCGCGCCCTGCTCGTCGGGGATGAAGTGCAGGAGCGCGATGAGCGAGAGGGCGACCGGGCGGTCGAGATCCAGAATCTCCCCGGCCAGTTCGAGGATCGTCCGCGGTGCGCGGGCGTCCGCCTGGAGATAGCGGGTCACGCCCTCCGGCGTGCCGCGCAGCAGCGCCGCGGCGTGCGCCAGCACGATCGGGTCGTTGTCGACGTAGACGACGCTCGCCTCGGGCGCCGCGGCCTGCGCGATGCGGTGCAGGTTCGGCTCCGTCGGTATGCCCGTCCCGATGTCGAGGAACTGGCGTACGCCGCGCCGCGCCGCGAGCATCCGCGTCGCGCGCTGCATGAACCACCGGTTGTGCCGCGCCCCGTACCGGGCCGAAGGCTCCATCGTCGTGATCTGCCGCCCGAGCGCCTCGTCCACCGGATAGTTGTCCTTGCCGCCGAGGAACCAGTCGTACACCCGGGCCGGGTGCGGCTTGCTGGTGTCGATGGCGGGCGTGGCGGGGGACGCCTCCGTCATGGGTCAACTCCGGTGTCTGCGTCGTCGGTTCGCGCGTACGTCCGATCATCCTGCCGTACGCGTGTGACGTGTGGGGCGCGATCGGGAAGGATGGGCCCGTACCGGACCCGGCCGGGCGGTGCAGCCGTACGCGTAGTCAGGAGCCGCGCCCATGCGTGAGGACCACCGGCGTCTCGACATCTCCCGGGCCGCGTTCGCCGACTGGCCCGTGATCCAGGGCTGGGCCGCCGACGAGGGGTGGAACCCGGGACTTGGGGACGGCGCCTGCTTCTTCGCGCAGGACCCCGACGGGTTCTTCCTCGGGCGGATCGACGGGGAGCCCGTCTCGGCGGTCTCCGTCGTCACCTACGGCCCCGCGTACGCCTTCCTGGGCTGCTACCTCGTCCGGCCCGACCTGCGGGGCCGCGGCCACGGCCTCGCCACCTGGCGCGCCGGGCTCCGGCACGCGGGGGAGCGCACCGTCGGACTCGACGGCGTCGTCGCGCAGCAGCACAACTACCGCGCTTCCGGTTTCGCCCCGGCCCACCGCACCATCCGCTTCACCGGTCTGGCCGCCCACCGGGCCGCGCCCGCGGCCGGGATCGTGCCGGCCGCGGCCGAACCCGCCGCCGTCCTCGCCTACGACAGCGCCTGCCACCCCGCCGACCGGCCCCGCTTCCTGGCGGCCTGGCTCGCCGCCGAGGGCCACACGGCGCTCGCCCGCGTCGTCGACGGCCGCGTCACCGGGTACGGCGTCGTGCGCCCCGCGCACGAGGGCCGGCGCATCGGCCCGCTCTTCGCGGACACCGCCGACGACGCCCGCGCCCTCTTCGACGCCCTCGCGTCCGGCGGCGGCCCGGTCGGCATCGACGTACCGGCGACGAACACCGAGGCCGTCGCCCTCGTGGAGGCACGCGGTCTGACGGCCGGGTTCGAGACCGCCCGGATGTACACGGGGCCGGTCCGCCCGTACGCCCAGGACCGCGTCTACGGCGTCACCACCCTCGAACTCGGCTGACGGGCGACGGCGGTTGAGCGAGGGGCGCTCTCCGGTCACGCGTCGCCGTCGAACGCCCCGTGCCGTCCCGCTCCGCCCGCGAACCGCCGCGCACCCTCCAGGCCCTGCGCCAGCACGGCCGCTCCATGGCGGAGTTCGGCCCGCATGGCCGGGGCCTCCGCCAGGCCGCCCTGTTCGCGCACCGACGCCCGGTCGCTGCGCAGGCACGCCTGCGGGAACGCGGCGATGCGGGCGGCCAGCTCCTCGGCGGCGGCCCGCGCCCCGCCCGGCGGGACGAGGCGGTTGACCAGCCCCATCTCGTACGCCTCGGGCGCCGGGACCGGGCGCCCGGTCAGGATCAGGTCCATGGCGCGGCTCTCCCCGATGAGGCGCGGCAGCCGTACCGTACCGCCGTCGATCAGCGGGACTCCCCAGCGGCGGCAGAAGACGCCGAACACCGCGTCCTCCTCGGCGACGCGCAGATCGCACCAGAGAGCAAGTTCGAGGCCGCCCGCCACCGCATGGCCGCTGACCGCCGCGATCACCGGCTTCGTCAGGCGCAGCCGCGTCGGCCCCATCGGCCCGTCACCGTCGGGCGCCACGCGGTTGCCGCGCGGTGTACCGGCCGCCTTGAGGTCGGCGCCCGCGCAGAACGTGCCGCCCTCGCCGCAGAGCACCGCGACCCGCGCAGTGCCGTCCGCCTCGAACGCGCGGAACGCGGCGGCGAGTTGCGTGGCGGTCGGCCCGTCGACCGCGTTGCGGGCCTCCGGGCGGGCGAGGGCGACCGTGGTGACGTGGCCTGCGCGGGTGACACGGACGGACGGCATGGCCGCATCCTCGCACGCCCCGGTCCGCGGACTTCCGCCCGCAAAGCGTTGACCTCAACATTGGTCGAGGTCCTACTGTCATCGCTATGAGCATGGAAACGACAGCCTGGACGCAGCTGCACAGCGTCATGAACGCCCAGAACGGCGGCCCGCGTCACCGCCCCTTCGCCCGCGCGACCCTGCGCCGGATCGCCGCCTTCGCCCGGCCGCACCGGCGCCGGATCATCCAGTTCGTGATCCTGAGCGTGCTCGGCGCGCTGCTCGCGGTGGCGACGCCGCTCCTCGCCGGTCACGTCATCGACGCGATCAACCGCGGCGACGACAAGGGCGTCGTGGTCCGGCTCGCCGTGCTCATCGCGGTCATCGCCCTCGCCGAGGCGGGGCTCGGGCTGCTCGCGCGCTGGCTCTCCGCCAACCTCGGCGAAGGTCTCATCCTGGACCTGCGCACCGCCGTCTTCGACCACGTCCAGCGGATGCCCGTCGCGTTCTTCACCCGCACCCGCACCGGCGCGCTCGTCTCCCGCCTCAACAACGACGTCATCGGCGCCCAGCGCGCCTTCAGCAACACCCTGTCCGGTGTGGTCGGCAACGTGGTCACCCTGGTCCTGACCCTGGCCGTCATGCTCACCCTGTCCTGGCAGATCACGCTGCTCGCCCTCGTCCTGCTCCCCGTCTTCGTGCTGCCCGCGCGCCGCACCGGCCGGCGGATGGCCCGGCTCCAGCGCGAGGCCGCCGCCCACAACGCGGCCATGGGGACCCGGATGACCGAGCGGTTCTCCGCGCCGGGCGCCACCCTCGTCAAGCTGTTCGGGCGGCCCGAGGAGGAGTCGGCCGAGTTCGCCGCGCGGGCGCGCCGGGTCCGGGACATCGGCGTCCGCACGGCGATGGCCCAGTCCGCGTTCATCACGGCCCTCACCCTGGTCTCGGCCCTGGCCCTGGCACTCGTCTACGGCCTGGGCGGCTACTACGCGCTCGACGGCGCCCTGAGGGCCGGCACGGTCGTCTCGCTCGCCCTGCTCCTCACCCGCCTGTACGCGCCGCTGACCTCGCTCGCCGGAGCCCGCGTCGAGGTCATGAGCGCGCTGGTCAGCTTCGAGCGGGTCTTCGAGGTGCTCGACCTCAAGCCACTGATCGAGGAGAAGCCGGACGCCCGTGCCGTCCCGGACGGGTCGGTCGCGGTCGAGTTCGACGACGTCCGCTTCGGCTATCCGGCCGCCGACAAGGTCTCCCTCGCCTCCCTCGAAGAGGTGGCCTCGCTCGACACCCGCGGCGGAGCCGAGGTCCTGCACGGCGTGAGCTTCCGCGCCGAACCCGGCCAGACCGTCGCGCTGGTCGGCTCCTCCGGCGCGGGCAAGTCCACCATCGCCCAGCTCCTGCCCCGCCTCTACGACACCGACGCCGGCGCCGTGCGGATCGGCGGCGTCGACGTACGCGACCTGAGCGCGCCGTCGCTGCGGGCCACCCTGGGCATGGTCACCCAGGACGGCCACCTCTTCCACGACTCGGTCCGCGCCAACCTGCTCCTGGCCCGGCCGGGGGCGAGCGAGACCGAGCTGTGGGACGTGCTGCGCCGGGCCCGCCTCGAGACACTCGTGCGGGAGCTGCCGGACGGACTCGACACCGTCGTCGGCGAGCGCGGCTACCGGCTCTCCGGCGGCGAACGCCAGCGCATGACGATCGCCCGGCTGCTCCTGGCCCGCCAGCGCGTGGTCATCCTCGACGAGGCCACCGCCCACCTCGACAACACCTCGGAGGCGGCGGTGCAGGAGGCGCTGGCCGAGGCCCTCGCCGAGCGCACGGCCATCGTCATCGCCCACCGCCTCTCCACGATCCGCTCCGCCGACCAGATCCTCGTGGTGGAGGACGGCCGCATCGTCGAACGCGGCACCCACACCGCCCTGTTGGCCACGCCCGGCCGCTACGCGGAGCTCTACCGCACGCAGTTCGCACCGGACGAGCCGGACGGCGACCGGGAAGCGGCCTGAGGGGGCGGGGCTTGCGGGGGCTGCCGCCACGGTCGCGTGGTGATCCGGCCGCCCGGGAGAGGTCCCGGCCGGCCGGATCACCACGCGACCCGCCGGTCAGCGCCGGCGCAGCCGTCCCAGCCACTCGCGGGCCTGGGCCCGCTTGCGCGGATCCGCCGCGGTGCGCCGCGCGGTGGCGATGGTCCGCTGCCCCTGCGGGGTGCGGCTGTACTCCTTGATGCGGTTGAGGATGCCGGCCATGGCGTCTCCCTTACGTCGGGGTCGGTCGTTCGCGTCGTGGTGCCTCCTCCCGGCTACCCCCCGGACGGCCGCTCTATCAGCGCCGGGCGAGCCTGCGTTCGCCGCGCGCCCCGGGCTCGAAGGGCAGCTTGTAGTGGTCGAAGACGGACCACTCCTGATCGGCGAGGAGCTCGCCGTCCGTATCGATCGACGGAGCGTCCTTGACCAGGTCCTTCGAGTAATGGATCTTCAGGTACTCCGGGCCGACCGACGCCCCCATGAGCGGCGCGAACACGAGCCGCCGTCTGGTCGGCAGTCCGACGATGATGGTGCAGAAGAACGGGGTGTCGGAGACGGTGTCGACGTAGATGGACTCGAGCGTGCCGATCCGGTGCCCGTCGGGGTCCACCACGTCGTGCCCGCGCCAGTCCCGGATGTTCTCAGCGGCGATCATGCCTGACCTTCTTTCTTCGCGGCGTCTGTCCTCTGGGTACCCGCTCTCGCGCCGATCACGTGGGCCGGTCCGGTGCGTAAGCTGGCAGGCATGCGTACGCGCCCCACGTTGACCTGGGAACCCGTGGCCGGCCTGCCCCCGGCCTCGACCGACCTGGCGCCGGTCGTCGACGCCGTGCGGGCGGGCGGCGCCCTCGTGCTGAGCGGCGCCGGGCTCTCCACCGAATCAGGCATCCCGGACTACCGCGGGGAGCACGGCTCCCTGCGCCGGCACACCCCGATGACGTACCAGGAGTTCACCGGCGACGCCTGGGCGCGGCGCCGGTACTGGGCGCGCAGCCAGGTCGGCTGGCGCGCCATGGCCCGGGCGCGGCCGAACGGCGGCCACCGGGCCGTGGCCGCCCTGGCCGGCGCCGGCCTGCTCGCCGGGGTGATCACGCAGAACGTCGACGGGCTGCAGCAGGCCGCGGGCCTGGACGACGTCGTCGAACTCCACGGCAGCCTGCGCCGGGTGGTCTGCCTGGACTGCGGCGACCTGAGCGCGCGCACCACGCTCGACGAGCGGTTGCGCCAGGCCAACCCGGAGTTCGAGGCCGCGGCCGAGCGCCACGCGGCGGCGGCCCGCGTCAACCCGGACGGCGACGTGGAACTCCCCGACGCGGCGGTGGAGCGGTTCCGGCTCGTGCCCTGCCAGGTGTGCGGGGGAGTGCTCAAGCCGGACGTGGTCTTCTTCGGGGAGACCGTCCCGCCCGAGCGGGTCGCGACCTGTCGCCGCCTGGTGACGGAGGCGACGAGCCTGCTGGTGCTCGGCTCCTCGCTGACGGTCATGTCGGGGCTGCGTTTCGTACGGCAGGCGGCGCAGGCGGGCACACCGGTCCTGATCGTCAACCAGGGGCCGGGCCGCGGCGACCCCCTCGCCGCGCACCGCGTCGGCCTGCCCCTCGGGCAGGCGCTCTCCGACGTGGTGGCCCGCCTGGGGCTCTGACCGCGAGCGGGCCGGGGCCCGCGGCGTGTACGGGGACCCAGAGCGGGCCGCTGTCCTCGGTGGGCCTTGGTGGCCCCGAGTCGGCCGCGCCTTCGGCGTCCCCGGAAACCGCGCGCGGGAGCGCTCCCATGCTGCCATCGTGACCGGCATGGAACCGACCCCCTTCGTGCGTCCCTACCGTCCGTCCGACCGCGCCGCCCTCGCCCACGTCTGCGTCCGCACGGCCCACGAGGGCGGGGACTCCTCGTCCCGCTACCCGGACCCGGAGCTGATGCCGTCGATCTTCGCCTATCCCTACGTGGAGCTGGCGCCGCAGTTCGCCTTCGTCCTCGACGACGGTGCCGGCCGCGCGGCCGGGTACGTCCTGGCGGCGCCGGACACCGCCACGTTCGCCCGGCGGTTCCGTACGGAGTGGCTGCCACGGGTGGCGGCTCGCTACCCGGCCCCGGCGAGGGAGGCGCGCACGCCGGCGGAGGAGATGGCGGGGTTGCTGCACACCCCGGAGCGGATGGTCCGGCCGGAGCTGGCCGCGTACCCCGCGCACCTGCACATCGACCTGCTGCCGCCCTGGCAGGGCCGGGGCCACGGCCGCGCCCTGATCCGCACGCTCCTGGCCGCCCTGCGCCGGGACGGCGTCCCCGCCGTGCACCTGTGCATGGTGCGGGCGAACACCGGGGCCCGGACCTTCTACGAGCGGCTGGGTTTCCGCCTCCTGCCGGTGTCCGATCCCGGCCCCGTCTGGTACCTCGGACGGTCGACGCAGGCCACGCCGGGTGCGGACGACGCGTGATCCGGGCCGCGCCCCGCCCCGCCCGGGGCGGAGCCTGCAAGGTCAAGTCGCCGGATGGCCAGTTTTTGATCGTATGAAGACAACTGCGGTGATTGCGCCCCGGGCCGGCCGGGGGCGCGTGATGATGCTGCTGACTCCGCCGGATCCGGTGCCACGGGTGTGCGGCGGGGGGCCGCTGTCGCGGTTCCGGCCGGCGCCGGGACGGTGCGCGGCACGTAGGGAGGGGGCCTGTCGCCCGGGGGGTCAGGTCGACCGCCGGTGACGGGACTTGCGTGACCGCGCCGCCGCCGGTCCTCGGGTCCTTCGGATCCGCCGCCGGGGTGCGGGCTCGACGAAGGGGGAGTCAGTTGGCTTCGAACTCCGCACGACCACGCCGGGCCGCGTCCCGCTGGGAGCGGCGGCTGGCATCCGGCGCCGCCGCCGGCGCGCTGACGCTGACCGGAGTGGTGGCGCTCACCGCCCCGGCCCACGCGGCGCAGGGCACGTTCGCCTATGTCGCCAACTTCTACGCCGACGCCGTCACGGTCGTCGACACGAGCACGAACACGGTCAGCCGCACCATCGAGGTCGGCAACAGCCCCGCCGGCGTGGCCGTCGACCCCGCTGACACGCACGCCTACGTCACGAACTACGACGACGAGACCGTCTCGGTGATCGACACGGCGACCGACGCGGTCACCCGCACCATCGGCGTCGGCCGCAACCCCCTCGGCGTGGCGTTCACCCCGTCCGGGGCCCGCGCGTACGTCGCGAACAGCGGCGAGGAGACCGTCTCGGTCATCGACACCGCCACGGACACGGTGACCGCCACCGTCGAGGTCGGCGGCTCACCGAACAGCGTGGCGGTGAGCCCGTCGGGTGCCACCGTCTACGTGACCAACAACTACGGGAGCACGGTCTCGGTCATCGACACCGCGACCGACGCCGTGACCGCCACCGTCCCGGTCGGCAACGCCCCCTCCGGCGTGGCCGTCAGCCCCTCGGGCGCTGTCGCCTACGTCGCCAACAACAGCAGCGACGACTCCGTCTCCGTGATCGACACGGCGACCCGCGCGGTGACCGCGACCATCCCGGTCGGCACCGGTCCGCACGGCGTCTCGTTCGCCCCGTCCGGCGCGACGGCCTACGTCACCGACCGCGGCGGCGACGACGTGCGGGTGATCGACACGGCGACCCACGCCGTGACGGCCACCGTCCCGGTCGGCGCCGACCCGGCCAAGGTCGAGGTCGACCCGGCCGGCACCGCCGCCTACGTCTCCAACGTGGTGGACGGCACCGTCTCGGTGATCGACACCTCGTCGAACACCGTCACGGCCACGATCGGCGGGTTCAGCGGCCCCTACGGCATCGCGTTCGTCTCCCCGCCGTCGCAGGTGCCCGCGGACGTCGACGTCGACCTCGCGGCGCAACCGCACCTGAGCCTCCTGGTGCCCTACCTGAGCTACACCCTCACCGCCCGCCACACCGGCCCCGGCGCAGTCAGCTCCGCGACCGTCACCGCGAAGCTCCCGCCGGGCGCCTCCGCCACGGCGCTCGCCCCCGGATGCACCGCCGCCGGCACCACGGTGACCTGCGTCTACGGGGCCATCGCCCAGAACGCGAGCGCACACAAGACGTTCCGTGTCCCGCTCCACCTGCTGAGCCTCGGCCCGATCAAGGTCACCGGCCAGCGCACCGCTTCCAGCCCCAGCGATCCCAACCCCGCCAACGACAAGGCCTCCGTCACGTGCAACGCCCTCTCCGTGGTCCTGGTCACCTGTCCGTGAGGCCGGACACGCGGTGAATCCGCCGTCGTCGAGCGGCCGGTTCCGACCGGCCGGTTCTCTCTGACCGGGAGCCGGCCGGGCCGCGGTCCGGCCGATGCCGGAGCGGATCACACCGGCCGTGGCACCGGCCTCCTTCAGGGAGGCAAGGTCGGCCTGGATCATCTGCTGGCTCGCGTTGCACGGATCGTTCCGAACTAGGCGGTCACGTAGTCCATGAAGTGCCGCGTCCATGCGCGCAGGGCCGCGTCCGGGGGCATGGCGGCCGGCAGGCCGGGGAGAACCTGCAGGGCACCGTCGTCTCCCCGGGGTTCGTCCGCACGGACTCGCGGACTCCATGCTCCCGGCGCTGCGGGACCGGATCGTCGGGGAGACGGAGCGGATGGGGCCGGCGCCGGACGCGGTGGTCCGCGCCATCGCGTTCGCCATCGAGCAGCCCGAGGGCGTCGACGTAGCGGACATCGTGGTACGCCCCACCGCTCAGGGCTGAGCCGCCCGGCGGCCAGCGCCTGTCTCGTCGACGGACGGTCCCCAGCCCGGCGGCAGGAGTGCCCAGGAACCGTGATCCAGCCACTGCCCGAAGCGAACGGGCTGGGCGCCACCGGCATGGTCCAGGGACAGCGGGACGATCAGGTCGCAGGTGGCCCGTCCATCCCACCAGACCGTGCCGGCCAGGGGGCCGGTCAGGGCCAGCACGGTGGAGAAACCGCAGCCGTGCTCCTGGATGACGACCGCACCGGCCGTCTTCACGTCCTCGAACCTGTCGGCCTCGTCCTCCCAGGCGCCCCGGGCCTCCTGGTACGCGGCGTCGTCCTCGAACGCCCCGGGCCGTGGCTCCCGCGCCATCAGTTCGGCATCCGCGTCGGCATAGGAGTCGGGATGCGGAAAGGGAGTGGTCAGCAGCGCGCGCCGGACCTCGTCGTTCCCGGCCCACCACCAGCCACACCCGGTCCGCTCAAGGGGGAGAAGCGCCCCGCCGGCGCTCACCTCGCGCAGGTACGCCCGGTACTCACCGGGGAAGGGGAGACCGAGTTCCCGTTCGGCCTCGACGATGTCGGCTTCGGTGAGGGGTGATTGGGGCATGGGGCGAGCTTAAGGAGACGCCGTGCAGGCTCCGTCGGCGCGTCCGCCGGCCGGCGCCCTCGACGTCCCGGCGCGCACCTTCGCACTGTGGCAGGCCGTCGGCGGTGCCCTGTGGACCGTGGGACTCGTCCTGGCCGGATACGCGCTCGGCTCCTCGGTGCCCGACGTCGACCGCTACCTGCTGCCCATGGTCGCCGCCATCGTGGCCCTCTCCCTCGTCCCGCTGGGCCGGGAGCTCCGCAAGGACCGCAAGAACCGCCGCCGCGCCACCGCACCGGCGCCCGCCCCCGACGCCGGAGACCGCCCGTGACCGCCACCACCACCGCCACCCATGCCGACGACTCCCTCTACACCCGCATCGCCCGGCTGACCGACCACACCCCGGCCGCGGTGAACAGCCTCATCACGCTCTGGTCCGGCTGGGGCCTGGGCCTGTTCGCCGTCCTGATGATCTGGGCCTGGCTCCGTGCGCGGGCCGCCGGCCGGCCGCAACTCCCGCCGCTCGCCGCCCCGGTGATCGTCGCGGTGGCCTTCCTCGCCAACGATGCCGTCAAGAGCCTGCTGCACGAGGTGCGGCCCTGTCAGGTGCTCCACACGATCCCCTTGCAGGCGTGCCCGGGCGTGGGGGACCGGTCCTTCCCCAGCAACCATGCGGCCGTCGCCGCCGCGACGGCCGGGGCCCCGTGGTTCACCGACCGGCGCATCGCGCTGATCGCCCTGCCCGCCGCCGTGCTGATGGCCTTCTCCCGCGTCTGGGTCGGCGCCCACTATCCGCACGACGTGATCGCCGACCTCCTCCTGGGCGCGGCCGTCGCCGGCGTGCGGCCGCCGTCGTCGTGCGCTGCACGACCCGCCGTTCCCACGGCCGCGCCGCCGCCCCGGAGATCCTGGCGCCATGAGAACGCGGGTGCCGGCCCGGCATCGCCGGACGTCCTTCAGGGGTGCTGCGCGGGCCTGGGCGGTCGCCACGAGAACCCCGGGTCCGGCGGCCGGGTCGTGCGAGTCGTTGTAGGGCGTCGAAACGGCGGGGGAGGACGTCTCCTGATCCGCGATGAACACGGCACGCGCGGCTTCTGCCGGCCCCGTCGCGGCCGCATGTGCCCGGGGCGGCCGCCAAGAAGGAGGCTGCCCGCCCGCGACGGCCGCAGTACTTCCGGCGGTGATCAGCAGGACGCGATGGTCCACGAGCGCGAGCGCCCCCGCTCCTGACGCCGGCGTCAACGCGTCGGGGGCGTAGAGAAGGGGGTCGGCGGTGGCCGCCGCTCTGCCCGGGAGATGGTCCGGGGACTCGCGCTGGACCGCCGTGAGAGCCGCGATCAGCACACAGGGCAGCCCTGCGGTGCCGAGGCCGGGGCCGCGAGTTGACGGCCCCCGGTGTCGGGGCCCTGGCGATGACCGCGGAGGGTGGTGGCCGCCGCCCGCGACATGACCCGTAGATGACGGCACGTCAACTACCAGCGTACCCACGCCGCTCGCCCGTCCCGGCCCCGCAACTCCCCCGTGATCTCATATCGTCGGGCGCACCCGGTGGGCCCGGCCCCGCTCGGGCGGCAGGTTCGGCGCGGGCCTGGGGAGGGAGAGGTGGGGTTGGTCGTGGGCAGGCAACGTCTCGACAGTCCGACGCTGGAGGAGGTGGCCGCTCTTGCCGGTGTGGGGCGGGGCACCGTCTCGCGCGTCGTCAACAACGCGGCGGGCGTGCGGGACTCCACACGCCGGGCCGTGCAGCGCGCCATCGCCGAACTCGGCTACGTGCCCAACCTGGCGGCGCGTTCGCTCGCGGGGCGGCGCGCCGACGCGGTAGCCCTGGTCATGACGGAGCGGCACTGGCGGCTGTTCGGGGAACCGTTCTTCGCGGAGACCGTACGGGCCGTCAGCGATTCCCTGGCGGACACCGGGATGCAACTGCTGCTCACGCTGGTGCGCACGGACGTCGAGCGGCGCAGGTTCGTCGAGTACGCGCGCGGTGGCCGGGTGGACGGCACCCTGTTGATGTCCTTGCGCGCCGATGACCGGCTGCCCGACATGCTGGGGGAGGCGGGGCTGCCCACCGTTCTGCTGGGGCGCCGGTCGGACGACGAGCGCGTCACCTACGTGGACGCGGACAACGTGGGCGGCGCCCGCGACGCGGTCACCCACCTGCTCGGCGGCGGCCGGACGAAGATCGCCACGATCACCGGCCCGCTCGACATGTATGCCGCCCGGTGCCGGCTGCGCGGCTACCAGGAAGCCCTGGCCCGCGCGGGCGCCGAGAGCCCGCCGTCCCTGGCGGTGGAGGGCGACTTCACCGAGGAGAGCGGCCGCCGGGCGATGACCGAACTCATCGCGCGCCATCCGGACCTCGACGGCGTGTTCGCCGCGTCGGACACCACGGCCGCCGGGGCGCTGACCGCCCTGCGCGCGGCGGGCCGCAGGGTGCCCGAGGACGTCGCGGTGATCGGCTTCGACGACTTCCCGCTGGCCCAGCACACGGACCCGCGGCTGACCACGGTCCGGCAGCCGGTGGACGACATCGGCCGCGCCCTGGTCCGGCTGCTCATGGCGGAGATAGCCGAACCGGCGGTGGCCTGGCAGCACGTGATCCTCCGTACGGAACTGGTGCTGCGCGGCTCGGCCTGACGTACGGAACGGACGGCCTCTCGGTTCCGGGAGCGTTCGGGAGCGCTCCCAAAACCTAGCGCCGTCGCGATCTCGCACCTGACTTGCCTCTTCGTAAGTCGTGCGACGCCGTCCTGTCGGAAGACTTGTCAGGGACATGCGCCCGTCTCTACAGTCCGAGCCAGGAGAAGTTGGGAGCGCTCCCAACCGCCGAGTTCTGGGAGCGCTCCCATGCCCGGTTCGGCCACCCCCCGAGAGGACCGCACCCGCATGCGACCGTTACCGCACCGCTCCCGCCCCCTGCGCGCCATGGCCGGCGCGCTGCTCGCCGCTTTCGCCTGTGTCGCGGCCCTGCTGACCGCCGCGCCGGCGGCCCAGGCCGACACGACGCTCTGCGAGGCGTTCGGATCGACCACCGTCCAGGGCCGCTACGTCGTCCAGAACAACCGCTGGGGCACCAGCGCCACCCAGTGCGTCGACGTCACCGACTCCGGCTTCCGGATCAGCCAGGCGGACGGCTCCGTCCCCACCAACGGCGCCCCGAAGTCGTACCCGTCCATCTACAACGGCTGCCACTACACCAACTGCTCACCCGGCACGAAACTCCCGGCGCGCCTCAGCACTGTCACCTCCGCGCCGACCGGCATCTCCTACAGCTACGTCAACGACGCGGTGTACGACGCCGCGTACGACATCTGGCTCGACCCCACACCCCGGACCGACGGGGTGAACCGGACCGAGATCATGATCTGGTTCAACAAGGTGGGCCCGATCCAGCCGGTGGGCTCCCAGGTCGGCACGGCAACCGTCGCCGGGCGCTCCTGGCAGGTGTGGTCGGGCAACAACGGCTCCAACGACGTGCTGTCCTTCGTCGCGCCCGCCGCCATCAGCAGCTGGAACTTCGACGTCATGGACTTCGTCCGGCAGGCCGTCGCCCGGGGGATGGCGCAGGACAGCTGGTACCTGACGAGTGTTCAGGCCGGGTTCGAGCCGTGGCAGAACGGGGCGGGTCTCGCCGTGAACTCGTTCTCCTCCACCGTCAACACGGGCGGCACCGGCCCGGGTGACCCCGGCGGAGTCATGTCCTGCAAGGTGACGTACGCCGACAGCGTCTGGCAGGGCGGCTTCACCGCGGACGTCACCGTCAGCAACACCAGCGCGTCACCGGTCGACGGCTGGAAGGTCGCCTTCACCCTGCCCTCGGGGCAGCGGATCACCAACGCCTGGAACGCCGCCGTCTCCCCGTCCTCAGGAGCCGTCACGGCGGCCAACCTGGCGCACAACGCGCGGCTCGCACCCGGCGGGAGCCAGAGCTTCGGCTTCCAGGGCACGTACAGCGGCACGTTCGCCGAACCGGCCGGCTTCAGCCTGAACGGCACGGCCTGCACGCGCACCTGAACCGCTCCCCCTGGGGGCCGGTGAACGGCCGGCCCCCAGCCACCTCGGGAGCGGCTCCGTTGCGGACGGCGCAGGAACGGGCCGCCGTCCGCAACGCCGCTCCATCGGCCCCCATGACCATCGGCCCCCCCGTGACCACCCTCGGCTCCCCCTGCCTCCGTGCCGCCCGGCGGCACCGCCTCCGTCCGCCGTACGGCGAACGGGACCGCGGGGCCGCCCGCCCCGCACGCCTCCTGGTGACGCCCGCGCCACCTGGTCCGCGTTCACCGAGACCGGCGACCACGGCCGCGGCACCGCCACGTCGTAAAGCGACTCCCCGACGAACCCCGCCTACCTGGGCGCCGCCCCGGCCTGCGGCGCACCGCCCGCCTGACGCACGCGACCCCGTCGCCTTCCCTGCCCTTGCGGGCGGCACTGTCCCCCCGGGCGGGCAGGGACCTCACCGCCCCACGACCACGCTCCCACCCGTCCGCGCCCGCCGCTCCCGGCTCCGGCGCGGATCACGACCCCAGCACGCCCCGCACACGTACGGCCCCCAGCACACCTCGCACACGTACGGACCCCAGCACCCCCCGCACACGTACGGAAGGAGACACCATGGCCCGGCGCAGCAGACTCCTCACGGCGACCATGGCCCTCGCCACCCTGCTCGCGGCACTCGGCCTGACCCTCCTGGGGCAGGACCGGGCGCAGGCACACGGCGTGGCGATGATGCCCGGATCACGCACCTACCTCTGTTCCCTGGACGCCCGCACCCCGACCGGCGGACTGGACCCGACCAACCCCGCCTGCCGCGACGCGCTCGACCGGTCCGGATCGTCGGCGCTGTACAACTGGTTCGCCGTCCTGGACTCCAACGCGGGCGGGCGAGGCGCCGGTTACGTGCCGGACGGCACGCTGTGCAGCGCCGGCAACCGGTCGCCCTACGACTTCGCCGCCTACAACGCCGCCCGCGCGGACTGGCCCAGGACGCACCTGACCTCGGGGGTGACCCAGCAGGTGCAGTACAGCAACTGGGCCGCGCACCCCGGGGACTTCCGCGTCTACCTGACCAAGCCCGGCTGGTCGCCCACGTCCGAGCTGGGCTGGGACGACGTGGACCTCATCCAGACGGTCACCAACCCGCAGCAGCAGGGCTCGGCCGGCACCGACGGCGGCCACTACTACTGGGACCTGAAGCTGCCCGCCGGCCGCTCCGGCGACGCCGTGGTCTTCATCCAGTGGGTGCGGTCCGACAGCCAGGAGAACTTCTTCTCCTGTTCCGACGTGGTCTTCGACGGTGGCCACGGCGAGGTGACCGGGATCCGCGGTTCCGGCGGTACGCCGACGCCTACGCCCACCCCCACCGATCCGCACACCGGATCGTGTATGGCCCTCTACACCGTCGTGAACGCGTGGAAGGGCGGCTTCCAGGCGTCCGTCGAGGTCATGAACCACGGAACGGCTCCGCTCGACGGATGGGCCGTGGCTTGGAAGCCCGGCGCCGGCACGAAGATCGAGAGCGCGTGGAACGGCTCGCTGTCGACCGGCTCCGACGGCACGGTCACCGTCAAGAACGCCGATCACAACCGCGTCGTGGCGCCTGACGCCAGCACCACCTTCGGCTTCACCGCCACCTCCACCGGCAACGACCATCCCGTCGGCTCGATCGGCTGCGTCACCGCGTAACCCCACCCGTACGGGATCAGGAACGACCGGCGGGGGCCGCTGCGGCCGCCGGACGACCGCGGCCCCCGCCGGGCACCGACCCGTCCGCCCCCGCCCCGCTCCGAACGAGGAGAAGCACCTTGAAACGCTTGCTGGCCGTACTCGCGACCTGCGCGATGGTCCTGGGCCTCACGGCACTGCTCAGTCCCCAGGCGGTGGCCGCCACCGGATGCAAAGTCGACTACACGGTCACCAACCAGTGGCAGGGCGGCTTCCAGGCCGCGGTGCGCATCACCAACCTGGGCGCCTCCGTCAGCGGCTGGACCCTGAAGACGACCATGCCCGACGCGGGACAGAAGGTCGTCCAGGGCTGGAACGCCACCTGGTCACAGTCCGGGACCACGGTCACGGCCGGCAACGCCGACCACAACCGCACGCTCGCCACCGGCGCGTCGGCCGACCTCGGGTTCGTGGGCTCCTTCACGGGCGCCAATCCGAAGCCCACGGCGTTCACCCTCAACGGCGTCGCCTGCACGGGCTCCGTCGACGGTCCACCGACCCCGCCCGACCAGGGCGGCGACACCCCCGTGCACATCAACGGGCAGCTGCACGTATGCGGCACGAACCTCTGCAACCAGTACAACCGGCCCATCCAGCTGCGCGGCATGAGCACCCACGGCCTCCAATGGTTCAGCGGGTGCTACAACTCCGCCTCGCTGGACGCGCTGGCGAACGACTGGCACGCGGACCTGCTGCGCACCGCCATGTATGTGCAGGAGGGCGGGTACGAGACCGACCCGGCGGGCTACACCAACCGCGTCAACAACCTCGTCGACATGGCCGAGGCGCGCGGCATGTACGCGCTGATCGACTTCCACACCCTGACGCCCGGCGACCCGAACTACAACCTCTCGCGCGCGAAGACGTTCTTCGCCTCCGTCGCCGCCCGCAACGCCGCCAAGAAGAACGTCATCTACGAGATCGCCAATGAGCCCAACGGCGTGAGCTGGAGCGCCATCAAGAGCTATGCCGAGCAGGTCATCCCGGTGATCCGCGCCGCCGACCCGGACGCCGTCGTCGTCGTCGGCACCCGCGGCTGGTCCTCGCTGGGCGTCTCCGACGGCTCCAACGAGAGCGAGATCGTCAGCAATCCCGTCAACGCCACCAACATCATGTACGCGTTCCACTTCTACGCCGCGAGCCACAAGGACAACTACCGCACCACGGTGAGCCGCGCGGCCGCGGCCCTCCCGCTGTTCGTGACGGAGTTCGGGACGGTGAGCGCCACCGGTGGGGGAGCGATGGACCAGGCGAGCACCACGGCCTGGCTGGACCTGCTCGACCGGCTGAAGATCAGCTACGCGAACTGGACCTACTCCGACGCCGACGAGAGCAGCGCGGCGTTCAAGCCCGGTACCTGCGACGGCACCGACTACAGCAGCAGCGGCGTGCTGACCGGGTCCGGCACTCTACTGAAGAACCGGATCAGCACGCCCGACAACTTCCCGACCAGCTGACCGCCGTGCGCCGGCTCCGCTCGCACAGCCGGTCATCGCGGTACGTGGTTTGCCCCGGGCGAAGTCCCCCTTCAGCAACCTGGCGGGGCGTCGGAAAGATCAGCAAGTGGTCAGCGTGAGTCTTGGAAAACCTGGAGACAGCTGCCTGGACATGCGACTCGTTGTAGGCTGTCGTCACAGCCCTTGACCTGCAAGAACGCAGGCAGGGAGCCTACTAGTGGGAGTGCCCCCATGCTGCGCACCATGTTCAAGTCCAAGATCCACCGAGCCACCGTCACCCAGGCTGACCTGCACTACGTCGGCTCCGTCACCATCGACGCGGACCTGCTCGACGCCGCCGATCTGCTGCCCGGCGAACTCGTGCACATCGTCGACATCGACAACGGCGCCCGGTTGGAGACCTACGTCATCGAGGGCGAGCGCGGCTCCGGTGTCATCGGGATCAACGGAGCCGCCGCCCACCTCGTGCACCCGGGCGATCTGGTGATCATCATCAGTTACGCTCAGGTCGACGACGCCGAGGCGCGTTCGCTGCGGCCCAAGGTCGTGCACGTGGACCGGGACAACGCGATCGTGGCCCTCGGCGCGGACCCGTCCGAGCCGGTCCCGGGCGGTGACACCGAGCGGAGCCCGCAAGCCGTACCGGCCTGAGCGGCCCTCGCCGGGCGCACCCCGCCGCAGGCGGCCCGGTGCGGTCGGCCCGCCGCCCCGATCCCCCAGGAGTGCCCCATGAGCGACATCGATCTGCACGACGACCGCGACCGGGGCCTCCTGACGGCCCGCACCCGCACCACCGGCAGCCCCGCAGGCGAGACCGTCGGACGCCTCCAGTACTTCGTGCTGGCGGAGCCCACGCCCGCCCTCGTCGCGGCGCACACCGTCGTGGAGCCCGCGCACGAGGGCAAGGGCATCGCGGGTTCGCTCGCGCGCGAGCTGTACGCCATGGCCGCGCGCGAGGCGCTCGCCGTCGCGCCCCTGTGCTCGTTCGTCGCCGCCTGGGCGGAGCGGCACCCCGGTGAGGCGCCCGCCGCGCCCGCCGAACTGCTCGCCGCCGCCGAAGCGGCCCTCGCCGCCGATCCCGACAAGTGGTGAACCGCCACAGAGTGCACGGCTGAGGTTCCCGGCCCCGTCGTTAGGGTGCTCGCATGATCCTCGCCCTCCTGCACACCTCACCCGCGCACATACCCGTCTTTGACGCCCTGCGCGACGCCGCGCACCCGGGCCTCACGCTGCGCCACCTCGTCCGCGAGGAGCTGCTCGTGCGGGCGGGCGAGCGCGGGCCGGGCTCCGTCGTCGACGATGTGCGGGCGCTCCTGGCGGCGGCGCGGCGCGACGGCGCGGATGCCGTGCTGTGCACCTGCTCCAGCATCGGCGGCGTCGCCGAGGACCTGGCGCCCGGCCTGGGCGTGCCCGTGCTGCGGGTGGACCGGCCGATGGCCGCGCGGGCCGTCGCCACCGGGCCCCGGATCACCGTGGTCGCCACCGTGCACAGCACCTTCGCGCCGACCCTCGCGCTCGTCGAGGAGGAGGCGGCCCGGGCCGGGCGCGCCGTGGAGGTGCGGACCGTCTTCGCCGACGGTGCCTGGGAGTGTTTCCTCGCCGGGGACCGGGACGGCTACCTCGACCGGGTCGCCGCCGCCGTCGACTCCGTCACCGATGCCGACGTGGTCGTCCTCGCGCAGGCCTCCATGGCCGGCGCGGCGGACCGCGCCCGCACCGCGCTCGCCGTGCTCTCCAGCCCGCGCCCCGGCCTGGACGCCGCGGCCGCCGCGTGCGCGGTCGTCAGAAGGGCCTAGGTTGGGCAGCGTCGACGCGCGGGACCGCGTGCACCGAGCGAAGCGAGAGGAGCGCTATGAGCGCCAGCGACAGCGAGGTCGTCATCAGCCCGACGGGATGGGTGGCGGACCAGGCCCGCACCTACGAGGAGTCCGGCGGCACCCGGGGTGCCACCATGCAGGGCGTGCCCTGCCTGCTCCTCGACTACCAGGGCCGCAAGACCGGGCAGTGGCGGCGCACCGTACTGATCTACGGGCGCGACGGCGACGACTACCTGATCGTGGCCTCCTACGGGGGCGCCGACCAGCACCCGCTCTGGTACCTGAACCTCCAGGCCAACCCGGACGTCCGGTTGCGGGTCGGCACCGAGCGGTTCACCGCCCGCGCCGAGACCCTGCCGCCCGAGGAGAAGGCCCGGGTCTGGGACTCCCTGGTCGAGCTGTTCGCCCCCTATGCGGAGTACCAGAAGAAGACCGGCCGGGACATCCCCGTCGTGCGTCTGACCCGCACCGACGGCTGAGCCGGCGCGGCCGGACGCGTGAGTCCGGCGGGCGTGGGCAGGCGGGGCGGGAGACAGTGGACACGACCCCCCTCCGAACCTATGGAGGCAGTGCGATGACCCAGCCGTTCCCCGATCCCGTCCCGCCGAGCCCGCAGCCGGTGCCGGGACCCGATCCCGTCCCGCCGAACCCCACGCCGGTCCCCGGCCCGGGCCCCGACGTCCCGGACCCCTTCCCGGCGCCGAACCCGGGCCCCGGGCCTGTGCCGCAGCCCCCGCCGTCCCCGGCGCCGCCGGGCCCGCAGCCGGACCCCGACCCCACGCCGCCGGAGCCCGAGCCCTCACCCGTGTGAGCCGCCGGGCGGGGGCCGCCCGCGGGACGTCCTAGGCGCCGGTCTCCGAGCGGTCCCCGCCCCACAGCGTGTGGAACGAGCCCTCACGGTCGGTCCTGCGGTACGTGTGCGCGCCGAAGTAGTCCCGCTGGCCCTGCGTGAGCGCGGCCGGCAGGCGCTCGGCGCGCAGCGCGTCGTAATAGGCGAGTGCGGCGGCGAAGCCCGGTGTGGGCACGCCCTGCGTGGTCGCGGCGACCAGGACGGCGCGCCAGTCGTCCTGGGCCGCCGCGATCTCGTCCGCGAAGCCCTTGTCCGACAGGAGCGAGACGAGGCCGGGCTCTGCCTCGTAGGCGGCGGTGATCCGGTCCAGGAACGCGGCCCGGATGATGCAGCCGCCGCGCCAGATGCGGGCCACCGCCCCCGCGTCGATGTCCCAGTCGTACTCCTGGCTGCCCGCGGCGATCTCGTGGAAGCCCTGCGTGTAGGAGACGATCTTCGAGGCGTACAGGGCCTGTTCGACCTGGTCGGCGAAGGCCGCGGCGGCCGGTCCGCTCAGCGCCGTGGCGGTGGGGCCCGCCAACTCCTTGGACGCGGCGCGCAGTTCGGCGTGGCCCGACAGCGAGCGCGCGAACACCGCCTCGGCGATGCCGGACACCGGCACCCCCAGGTCGAGGGCGATCTGCACCGTCCAGCGGCCCGTGCCCTTCTGCTCCGCCTGGTCCTGGACGACGTCCACGAACGGCCGGCCGGTGGCGGCGTCCACATGGGAGAGGACCTCGGCCGTGATCTCGATCAGGTAGGAGTCCAGTCGGCCGGTGTTCCACGTGCGGAAGACGTCGGCGATCCGCGCGGGGGAGTACCCGGCGACATCGCGCAACAACTGGTAGGCCTCGCCGATGAGTTGCATATCGGCGTACTCGATGCCGTTGTGGACCATCTTGACGAAGTGGCCCGCGCCGTCCGGGCCGACGTGCGTCACGCACGGGGCGCCGTCCGTCGCCTTCGCCGCGATCTTCTCCAGCATCGGGCCGAGCGACGCGTACGACTCCCCGCTGCCGCCCGGCATGATGCTCGGCCCGTGCAGCGCGCCCTCCTCGCCGCCGGAGACGCCGGTGCCGACGAAGTGGATGCCCTGCTCACGCAGCTCCTGCTCGCGGCGCCGGGTGTCGGCGAAGTGCGCGTTGCCGCCGTCCACGATCATGTCGCCGGGTTCGAGCAGCGGCGCGAACTCCTTGATCACCGCGTCCGTCGGCTCGCCCGCCTTCACCATGATCACCAGGCGCCGCGGCCGTTCTAGCGAGGCCACGAACTCCTCCGCGCTGGTGGCCGGGACGAAGGTGCCCTCGTCGCCGAACTCCTCGACCAGTTGGCGCGTACGGGACGCGGTGCGGTTGTGCAGGGCGACCGTGTAACCGTTCCGCGCGAAGTTGCGGGCGAGATTGCGCCCCATGACAGCGAGCCCGCTGACACCGATCTGGGCTGTAGTGCTCATGCCTGTCGCTCCTGGATTGGGAATTTGGTAGGTCTTGTTCAGTTTGCGGAGGTGGAGGCGTAGCCTGAGCCACCGCCCCGCGGACCCCGTCGTCCGCACTCTCTACGATGCTGGAGCCGTGCGTGCCTCATTTCGATCTGCCGCTCGCGGAACTGCGTGCCTACAAGCCGGCGTTGACGGCCCTGGACGACTTCGACGCCTTCTGGGAGAAGACCCTCGCCGAGGCCCGGCAGCACGACCTCGACGCGCGGTTCTCCCCGGTCGATGTCCCGCTCACCGCGGTCGACGTATTCGACGTTACGTACGCGGGCTTCGGCGGGCATCCCGTGCGGGGCTGGCTGGTCCTTCCCGCGGGCACCACCGAGCCGCTGCCGGCCGTCGTCGAGTACATCGGCTACGGCAACGGGCGGGGCCTGCCCCACACACACCTGCGCTGGGCGGCCGCCGGTTTCGCGCACTTCGTGATGGACACGCGCGGCCAGGGCGGCGACGGCGCCGCCGGCCACACCCCGGACCCGGTCGGCAGCGGGCCGGCCAGCCCCGGTTTCCTGACGCGGGGCATCCAGGACCCGCACGACCACTACTACCGGCGCGTCCACACGGACGCCGTGCGCGCCGTGGAGGCCGCCCGCTCGCACCCGCTCGTCGATGCCGGCCGAGTCGCCGTGGTGGGCGCCAGCCAGGGCGGCGGCATCGCGATCGCCGTGGCCGCCCTCGTGCCGGACCTCCGGGCGGCCGCCCCCGACGTGCCGTTCCTGTGCCATTTCGGCCGCGCGGCCACGCTCACGGACCGTCACCCGTACCGCGAGATCGCCCTCTACCTCAAGTCGCACATCGGGCAGGACGAGCGGGTCTTCCGGACGCTCTCCTACTTCGACGCCATGAACTTCGCGGCCCGCGCCACCGCGCCCGTCCTCTTCTCGGCGGCCCTGGAGGACCTGACCTGTCCGCCGTCGACGGTGTTCGCCGCGCACAACCACTGGGCAGGCACGGAGCGGTCCATGGAGGTGTACACGTTCAACGACCACGAGGGCGGCGGTCCCTACCAGCAGGCGGTGCAACTGCGGTGGCTTCCGGGCCACTTGAGGGGCTGAAAACAGCCACCGGGGCTCTCGGCGCCCTTGTCACGGCGGCGTGGGAGCCGCTAATTTGCGCCTCCTGCGTGCCTGTCGGGTTTCCAAGGGGGCTTCCATGGCGTTACGCGGCCGGCACCGCCGGTACCAGCCGAGCCGGGTCAACCGGGCGTCGCTGACCGTGACCGTCGGCGGCGCCGGCATGGCGATCCCGCTCATCGGGGCCGGTGCGGCGCAGGCCGCCGACGTCCAGACGTGGAACAAGGTCGCCGCGTGCGAGTCGACCGGCAACTGGAGCGTCAACACGGGCAACGGCTTCTTCGGCGGCCTCCAGTTCACCCGCTCCACCTGGGCCGCGTACGGCGGCACGGCCTACGCGTCCCGCGCCGACCTGGCCACCAAGGACCAGCAGATCGCGGTCGGCGAGAAGGTCCTGAAGGGGCAGGGCCCCGGCGCCTGGCCGGTGTGCGCGCAGCGGGCGGGCCTGACCCGCACGGCCGAGCGGCCCGCCCCGGTCCTGACCCGCACGGCCGAGCGTCCCGCCCCGGCCCGCACCGTCCAGGACGTCAAGCCCGAGGTGACCCCGCAGTCGGCCGCGGGCCGCGCCGAGATGTACACCGTCGTCGGCGGCGACACGCTCTCCGGTATCGCGGACGCCCGCAAGGTGCGGGGCGGCTGGCACCGGCTGTACACCGCCAACCGCGAGATCATCGGCGGCGACCCCGACCTGATCCTGCCGGGGCAGCGGCTCTCGATGCCCGGCGCGTCCACGACGACCGCCGAACCCCGGCACGCGCCGCACCCGCAGAAGACCCACCCCAAGAAGGCACAGAAGGCGCCTCCCAAGAAGGCCGCGCCGAAGAAGACCGAGCCCAAGAAGGCCGCGCCGAAGCAGGCCCACAAGACCGAGACGAAGAAGACCGAGGCACCCCGGGCCGCCTCGCACGCGGCCGTCGCCCCGGTCCACGCCTCCCTCGGCACGCCGTACCACGCGGCGGGTTCCTCGTGGTCGAAGGGGTACCACACCGGCGTGGACTTCGCCGTGCCGACCGGCACCTCCGTCAAGGCCGTCGCCGCGGGCCAGGTCGTCGCGGCCGGCTGGGGCGGCGCTTACGGCTACCAGGTGGTGATCCGGCACGCCGACGGCCACTACAGCCAGTACGGGCACCTGTCGGCCCTGTCCGTGAAGAGCGGCCAGCGCGTCGTGGAGGGCCAGCGCATCGCCCGCTCGGGCTCCACCGGCAACAGCACGGGCCCGCATCTGCACTTCGAGGTGCGCACGGGGCCCGGCTTCGGCAGCGACATCGACCCGCTCGCGTACCTGCGGGCCCACGGCGTCAGGATCTGACGTTCCGGTGAGCCGGAGCGCCGCGGGACGGCTCCGGCTGGTCCGCCATGCCGTCCAGGGCGGCCGGGCTGTCCGGCACCTCCGGCGTGTGCTGGGAGATCACCCGGGCGCCGCGGTCCCGGCCGATGCGCTCCGTCGTCAGCAGGATCAGGCCGCCCGCGGCCACCACGCCGCAGCCCAGCGCCAACGCCGTGCCGATCGTGCCGTGCCGGAACGTCTCACCGAACAGGGTGATGCCGACGGCCGCCGCTGCCACCGGGTTCACGACGGTCGACGTCGCGAGCGGCGCGGCCAGGCCCGCGCCCCGGTAGGAGGCCTGTGAGAGCAGCATGCCCGCCGTGGCGAGCGCGGCGATCGCCAGCAGCGTGCCGAGCTGCTCCACGGGCCGGCCCGACCAGTCCACCGCCACCGACTTCGTGAAGACCGACGCCATGCCGAACGCGCTGCCCGCCGCGACCGCCAGCAGCACCGCGCGCACCACCGGATGCCGGTGCGCGGCCCGCGCCGACATCATCAGCACCAGCACGCCACCGGCCGTGATCAGACCGACCAGCAGCCGCTCCGCACCGTCCAGCGAGTCCTCGGAGGCCGAACCGGTCAGCGACAGCAGGCCCGCGAGCCCGACCGTCGCCATGATCGCCCCGCGCCAGGCGGCGGCCCCGGCCCGGCGCCGGACGAACAGGGCCGCCATCGGCAGCGCGAGCACGATCGTCAGGGCGCCCAGCGGCTGCACCAGACTCAGCGGACCGTAGGCGAGCGCGATGACGTGCAGCAGCGCGCCCAGACCGTTCAGCGACCCGGCGCCCCACCAGGCGGGCCTGCGCAGTGGCGCGTACGCCGAGTCCGGTGAGGTCTCGGCGACCCGCTCCTGCACGATCGCCCCGCCCGCGTAGGCGACCGCGGAGACCAGGGAGAGCAGTACGGACAATGCCAGGGCACTCATCTCGTGCCCCCTGCTGTGTGGTGCGCGCGGTCGCTTCTCATACTCTCCACGATCTCTCGCGACGGCGTTCGTGTCGTCCGACCTGAGCACGCATTGAGTCCTACTGCCGATGGAGTACACCGCGCCCCCAGTCATCCCCAGGGCGGGTGCCCACAGTGACCGGAGGGCTTCGTACCGTTCGCACTCTTCCGCGCGGCGCTTTCATGGGTGACCATGAGACGCGGTGCGAGCACGACCGACCTGACTTGAGTGGAACGACCGGATGTGGGGGCCGTGCGTGCGAGTGGGAGTGCTCAGCAGGGAGTATCCGCCGGACGTCTACGGCGGCGCTGGAGTCCATGTCGAGTTCCTGGCACGGGAGTTGCGCCCGCTCGTCGACCTCGAGGTGCACACCTGGGGCGAAGGGGCGGCCGACGGGGTGCGCCGGCACCGGGCCTGGTCCGCGCTGGAGGGGGCGAACGACGCGCTGCGCACCCTCTCCGTCGACCTCTCCATGGCCGCCGCCCTCGACGGCCGCGACCTCGTGCACTCCCACACCTGGTACACCAACCTCGCGGGCCACCTGGCCGCCCTCCACCTCGGCATTCCGCACGTGCTGACCGCGCACTCGCTGGAGCCGCTGCGCCCCTGGAAGGCCGAGCAGCTCGGTGGCGGTTACGCGCTGTCGTCCTGGGCCGAACGCACCGCGATCGAGGCGGCGGACGGGGTCATCGCCGTGTCGCGGGCGATGCGCGACGACATCCTCGCCTGCTATCCCCGCCTGGACCCCGGACGGGTGCGCGTCGTGCACAACGGCATCGACGTCACGCTTTACCAGGCCGACCCCGGCACGGACGTCCTGCGCCGCTTCGGCATCGACCCGGCCCGCCCCTACGTCGTCTTCGTCGGCCGCATCACGCGCCAGAAGGGTGTGCCGCACCTGCTGCGCGCGGCACGCGAACTGGACAAGGACGTACAGCTGGTGCTCTGCGCCGGGGCGCCGGACACACCGGAGATCGGGCGCGAGTTCCGCGAACTGGTGGCGGAGTTGAAGAAGGCCCGCGACGGAGTCTGCTGGATCCCCTCGATGCTGCCGCGCGACGAGGTCGTCCAACTCCTCACGCATGCGGCGGTGTTCGTCTGCCCGTCGGTCTACGAGCCGCTCGGCATCGTCAACCTGGAAGCCATGGCCTGCGGGACGGCGGTCGTGGCGTCCCGCGTCGGCGGCATCCCCGAGGTGGTGGCCGACGGGGAGAGCGGCGTACTCGTCCCGTACACGGAGGCGGACCCGGCGGCCTTCGAGGCGGGCCTGGCGCGCGCCCTGAACGAGGTGGTCGGCGACCCCGGCGCGGCGCGCCGCATGGGGGCGGCCGGCCGGGAGCGGGCCGTGGCGGAGTTCGGCTGGGCCGCGGTGGCCCGGCGCACGGTGCAGGTGTACGAGGAGATCCTCAACGGCGCCTGAGACGCCAGGACATGGAGGGGGCGGACATGCGCGGTGGGCCTTCGGTGCTCGGGATCGTACTGGCGGGAGGAGAGGGGAAGCGGCTGATGCCGCTGACCGCGGACCGGGCGAAGCCCGCGGTGACCTTCGGCGGCACCTACCGCCTGGTCGACTTCGTCCTGTCGAACCTGGTCAACGCCGACATCCTGCGCATCTGCGTGCTGACGCAGTACAAGTCGCACTCCCTGGACCGGCACGTCACCACGACGTGGCGGATGTCGAGCCTGCTCGGCAACTACGTCACGCCCGTCCCCGCCCAGCAGCGGCTCGGGCCGCGCTGGTACTCGGGCAGCGCCGACGCGATCCTGCAGTCCCTCAACCTCGTCCACGACGAACAGCCCGACTTCATCGCGGTGTTCGGCGCCGACCACGTCTACCGGATGGACCCCCGGCAGATGCTCGCGCAGCACATCGAGTCCGGCGCGGGCGTCACCGTCGCGGGCATCCGGGTGCCGCGCGCCCAGGCCCCCTCCTTCGGCGTCATCACCCCGGCCCGGGACAGCACCCGCATCGACGCCTTCCTGGAGAAGCCGTCGAACCCGCCGCCGCTGCCGGGCGGCGGCAACGAGGTGTTCGCCTCGATGGGCAACTACCTCTTCACCACCAAGACCCTGGTCGACGCGTTGCAACAGGACGCGGAGGACGGTGACTCGGCCCATGACATGGGCGGCTCGATCCTGCCGCTGCTCACCGAGCGCGGCGTCGCGCAGGTCTACGACTTCGACGACAACCGGGTGCCCGGCGAGACCGAGCGGGACCACGCCTACTGGCGCGACGTCGGCACCCTGGACACGTACTACGAGGCCCACATGGACCTCATCTCGGACGAGCCCATGTTCAACCTGGACAACCGGCTCTGGCCCATCTACACCCACTCCGGGCAGCTGCCGCCGGCCAAGTTCTGCGCGGCGGGCATCGCGAGCGAGTCGATCGTCAGCCCCGGCTGCGTCATCCGGGGCCAGGTCACCGGCTCCGTCCTCTCCCCGGGCGTGACGGTCGAGGACGGCGCGGTCGTCCAGAGCTCCGTACTCCACGACAACGTGCGGATCGGCAGGGGAGCGGTGGTGCGCGGTGCTGTGCTCGACAAGAACGTGGAGGTCCCGGCCGGGGCGACGATCGGCGTCAACCCGGTCCGGGACGCGGAGCTCTACACGGTGTCGAAGAACGGCGTGATCGCCCTGGGGAAGGGCCAGGCGGTGCACTGACCCGCCGGGCCCCGGCCCGGCGACCCCGCCGGGCCGGGGCTCACAGCACCCGGCGCCGCCGTCCCAGCCACGTCTGCGCGATCACCACGACCGCCAGGAACGCCCCGCTGACCACCTGCTGGTACGCGGAGTCCAGCGAGCCGATCTGGTTGATCACGTTCTGGATGACCTTGAGGAGGAGCACGCCCACCAGCGAACCGCTGATGAAGCCGGAGCCGCCGGTCAGCAGCGTGCCGCCGATGACGACCGCCGAGATCGCCTCCAGCTCCATGCCCGAGCCGAGGATCGTCACGCCCGACACCAGCCAGGCCGCGTTCAGCGCGCCGGCCAGGCCCGCGCAGAGGCCGGAGAGCGTGTAGACCCCGATCTTCGTGCGGGCCACCGGCGCACCCATCAGGGCCGCCGCGTCCTCGTTGCCGCCGACCGCGTACACGTACTGTCCGAACCGTGTGCGGCGCAGCACCACCGCGCCGAGCACGAACAGGGCCAGCGTGATCCAGACCGGCAGGCCGATGCCGAACAGTTTGTCCTGGCCGAGCGAGGCGAAGACCGTCGACTTGTCGACCAGGTACGTCTTCGATCCCTCGTCGGTGACCGCGAGCAGCAGTCCGCGCGCGCCGAGCATCGCCGCGAGCGTCACGATGAAGGGAGCGAGCCGGGAGCGGGCGATCAGCAACCCGTTGACCAGGCCGATCAGGCCGCACACCGCCAGCGGCAGCAGCAGCGCCACCACCGTCCCGTACTGCGAGCCCCACGCGGCCAGCACGCCGCCGAGCGCGAACAGCGAACCGACCGAGAGGTCGATGCCGCCGGTCACGATCACGAAGGTCATCCCGAGGGCCACGACCGCGAGAAACGCGGAGGACAGCGCCATGTTCTCCAGGTTGTCCCCGGTCAGGAAGGTGTCGAAGGACAGCGAGGCGACGAGCACCGCGATCACCAGCGTCACGAGCGCGCCGTGCTGCTGGGCCAGCGCGCTCAGCCGTTCCGCGCGCGTCGCGCCGAGCGGTTCCTCGTGGGCGTCCTTGGCCGGCTGCGCCGCTTCGACATCGGTCATCGTCATCGCTTCCCCCGTTCCCTGGCCGCGTAGACGGCGAGCACGATCACCACGGCCTGGGCGATCTGCGTCCACGACGGCGGCAGGTCGTGCTTGATGAGCGTGGCCGTGAGCAGTTGGATGAGGACCGCGCCGGCGACCGTGCCGCCGATGCGCACCCGGCCGCCGGTGAGCGGGGTGCCGCCGACCACGACCGCGGTGATCGCGGAGAGTTCCATCAGGTTGCCGAGCGAGGTCGGGTCGCTCGCGGTGAGGCGGGCGGTGGCCAGGACCCCGGCGACCGCGGCCAGCACGCCGGAGACGACGTAGACGAGGATCAGGACCCGGCGCACCGGAAGCCCCGCGAGCTTGGCCGCCGGGCGGCTGTCGCCGATCGCGAGGAGCTGGCGGCCGAACGTGGTGCGCCGCACCACGAAGGCGACGAGCAGCGCGAGCGCCGCCGCGATCAGGACGAGGTAGGGGATGCCGAGCAGGTCGCCGGTGCCGAGCGAGCGCAGGCCCGGGTCGCGGACGTCCTTGAGCTGCGGCAGCAGCACGAGGGCGAGGCCGCGGCCCGCGACCATCAGGGCCAGGGTGGCGACGATGGGCTGCACCCCGATGAAGGCGATGAGCGCGCCGTTCGCGACGCCGACGACGGCGCCGCCCACCAGCGCGGCGATCAGCGCGATCCACACCCCGTAGCCGAGGTAGAGCGAGATCAGCGAGGTGGCGAGCGCCATCACCGAGCCGACCGACAGGTCGACCCCCTCGGTGCCGATGGCGAGCGCCATGCCGAGGGCGACGATGAGGACGGGGGCCACCTGCACGGCCTGCGTGCGGAAGTTCTCCGCCGACAGGAAGTGCGGCGTGAAGGCGATGTTCGCCACCAGCAGGACGGCGACGCCGACGTAGACGCCGTACTCCTGCAGCAGGCGCAGGAGCCGGGCGCGGTCGACGCCGGCCCTGCCGAGCGACAGGTCAGTCAACGGTCGGCCCTCCAGCGGGGGTTGCGGCGATGGCGCGCATCAGTCGGTCCTCCGTGACCGCGTCACCGGTGAGCTCCGCGACCACGGCGCCGTCCTTGAGGACGACGACCCGGTCCGAGCCCTCGATCAGCTCCTCCGGGTCGGAGGAGATCAGCAGCACGGCGAGTCCGTCGTCCGCCAGCTCGTCGATGAGCTTCTGGACCTCGGCCTTGGCGCCGACGTCGATGCCGCGCGTCGGCTCGTCGAGCAGCAGCACCTTCGGGTTCATCGCGAGCCACCGCGCGAGCAGCACCTTCTGCTGGTTGCCGCCCGACAGCTCGCCCACCTTCTGGTGCGGTCCCGCCGACTTGATGCGCAACCGCTGCACGAACGTCTCGACGATCCGGTCGATGCGGCCCTCGTCGACGAGGCCGAACCGGGACAGGCCCGGCAGCGCGGCGAGCGCGATGTTCTCGCGCACCGACAGGCCGGGCACGATCCCCTCCGCCTTGCGGTCCTCGGGCAGCAGGCTGATGCCGGCCCGGATCGCGGCGGGCGTGGAGCCGGTGCGCACCGGGATGCCGGCCACGGTGACCCTGCCGCTGTCGGTGGGCAGCGCGCCCGCGATCGCCTTCGCGGTCTCGCTGCGGCCCGACCCGAGGAGACCGCCGAGGCCGACGACCTCCCCGGGCCGGACGTCCAGCGACACGCCGTGCAACTGGTGGCGAACCGTCAGCTCCTGTGCACGCAGGACGGGTTCGGCCGCGGCGTCGTGGTCGCCGGAGAACTGGGTGAGACCTTCGTCCTGTACGTCGCCGATGTCGCGGCCCAGCATCAGCGAGACCAGCCGCAGCCGGTCGAGATCGGCGAGCCGGCCCGTGTGCACGACCTTGCCGTCCCGCAGCACGGTGACCGCGTCGCAGACCTCGTACAGCTCGTCGAGGCGGTGGCTGACGTAGACGACGGCGATGCCGCGCTCGCGCAGCATGCGGATCACGCCGAAGAGCGTCCGCACCTCGCGCGGTTCGAGGGACGACGTGGGCTCGTCCATGATGACGACCTTCGCGTCGACCGAGACCGCGCGGGCCAGGGCCACCATCTGCTGGGCGCCGATGCCCATATCGCGCAGCGGGCGCTGGACGTCCACCCGGACCCCGAGTTCGCGCAGGGCCGCGTCGGCCTCCCGGTTCATCCGGCGGAAGTCGATGAGGCCGAGGCGGCCGCGCGGCTCGCGGCCCAGGAACAGATTGCGGGCCACGCTCATCAGGGGGACGAGGTTGACCTCCTGGTAGATGGTGGAGATCCCCGCGTGCTGGGCTTCGAGCGGCGTGGCGAAGCCGACCTCGTGGCCGTCGTAGCTGAGCGCCCCCTCGCCCGCCGCGGTGGCGGGGTCGGGCTGGTACACGCCGGTGAGGACCTTGATGAGCGTGGACTTGCCCGCCCCGTTCTCCCCGATGAGGGCGTGCACCTCCCCGGCGCGCGCGGTGAAGTCGACACTGTCCAGCGCGCGCACGCCGGGGAACGTCTTGCTGAGATTCTTCGCTGACAACATGTCAGAACGCCTTGCCCAGGTCCGCCTTCGCGTTGTCCTTGGTGTACGCGCTGTCCTTGATGACGATGTTCTGGCCGACCTTGTCGCCCTTGGTGAAGGAGTCCAGGGTCTGGAAGGCGAGCGGCCCGAAGCGCGGGTTGGACTCGATGACGCCCGAGATCCAGCCGTCGACGATGCCCTGCACCGCGTTGCGCGTGCCGTCCACCGTGACGATCTTGACGGCGCCGGCCTTCTTGCCCGCGCTCTTGAGCGCGTTCACCGCGCCCAGGCCCATCTCGTCGTTCTCGGCGTAGATCCCGGTGATGTCGGGCTTGGACTGGATGAGCTGCTCGGTGACCTGCTGGCCCTTCTCGCGGGCGAACTCGCCGGTCTGCTTGAAGACGACCTTCAGGCCGGGCGCCTTCTCCTTGAGCCGGTCCTCGAAGCCCTTGGTGCGCTCGGTGGTCACGTTGTTGCCCGCGGCGCCGAGCAGGATCGCGATCGTACCCTTGCCCCCGGTCGTCTCGATCATCTGGTCCGCGGCGCGCTTGCCCTGCTCGACGAAGTCCGAGCCGATGAAGGAGACGTAGTCCTTGCAGGCCGTCGCGTTGATCTTCCGGTCGACGGTGACGATCGGGATGTGCTTGGCGCCGGCCGCGCGCAGCACCGGCTCCCAGCCGTCGGAGTTCAGCGGCGCGATGACCAGCAGGTCCGCGCCCTTGGAGATGAGGTCCTGTACGTCGCTGATCTGCTTGGAGAACTGCGACTGCGCGTTGGCCGTGAGCAGCTTGATGCCGCGCTTGCCGGCCTCGGCCTTGAGGGAGGCGGTCTCCGCGATACGGAAGGGGTTGGCCTCCTTCTCGGACTGCGAGAAGCCGACGGTGGCGCCCTTCAGATCGAGCTTCTTGCCGCCGTAGGTGGAGACGTCACAGGTCTGGCCGGTGCCGGGAGAGGCCACCTCCTGGCCGGCGTTCTCGTCCTGCGCGCTGGAACTTCCCTTGTCAGAGCCTGAATTGTCGTCCTCGGACTTGGCGCATCCGGTGGCGAGCGCGAGGCTCGCGACGAGGCCGGCCGCGAGCAGGGCCTGGGAGGTGGTACGGCGAATGCGTGCGGTCTGCGTCATGTGGAGATCCCCAAAACGGCACGGCCCGGCGCGAGAACGCGGCTACGGGGTGGATGTGTTCGACCAGTCGGAACGGCGGTACAGGGGAGGTTTTTACATCGTTGGAAGGATGCTGTCCAGACCCTGCGCAGGTACTCGTGCTCCCGGGGCGCGGTCCGCGGGCGCCCGGAAGGTCAGCGCCGGCCGAGGGTGCTCTCCCGCTCGATCAACCGGTAGGCGGCGGTCAGTTCGCGCCCCGACCGCTCCTCGGGACGCTCCAGGCGGTGCAGCAGCGACTGGACCGCGAGCCGGGCGATGGCCTGCTTGTCCGGCGAGATCGTGGTCAGCGTGACCGCCCCGAACCGCCCCTCCGCGATGTCGTCGAAGCCGACCACCGCCACGTCCCACGGCACCCGAAGCCCCCGCTCGTGCAGCACCCGCATCGCCCCGATCGCGACCAGGTCGTTGTAGGCGAAGACCGCGTCGGGACGCACCCCCGAGTCCAGCATCCGCGCCATCGCCTCGGCCCCGTCGCCCCGGTCCCAGCCGCCCGTCGCCCCGACCTGCGACTCCGGCGCCGGCAGCCCCGCCTCCGTCAGCGCCGCACGCCAGCCCGCGAGACGCAGATGCGCGGGCCGGTTGGCGGAGTCGGTGCGCTCGCCCAGATACGCGATCCGGGTGCGGCCCCGGCCGAGCAGATGCCGGACCGCGCTGCGCGCCGCCGCGACGTTGTCGATGGCGATGTGGTCGTAGGGCAGGTCGTACTCGCGCTCGCCGAGCAGCACCAGCGGCACGTCGTCGTCCCGGCCGCGCAGATCCTCCGCCTCCAGCTCCAGCGGGCTCAGGATCAGCCCGTCGATCACCCGGGCCCGGAAGCCCTGGCTGACCAGGACCTCCTGCTCGCGCTCGCCCCGGGTGTGGTCGAGCAGCACCGTCACGTCGTGCTCCGCGGCCGCGTCGATCACGGCGCCCGCCAGCTCGGCGAAGTAGGGGTTGCCCAGCTCCGGGACGGCGAGCGCGATGATCCCCGTACGCCCTTTGCGCAGGTGGCGGGCGGTCAGGTTGGGGCGGTAGCCGAGTTCGTCGATGGCGAGCTGGACGCGGGCGCGCATCGCGGGCGTGACGTGCTGGTAGTTGTTCACGACGTTCGAGACGGTCTTGATCGAGACGCCCGCGCGCTCCGCGACATCCTTGAGGCTCACCCGCACGGATTCTCCTATCGCTCGACGCGCCCGCTCGTCCGGGCGCGCGTGTCATGCCCCTGGACAGCACGCGGGATCGCGTGCTGTCATGCCAACTGCCGTTCCTTCCAACGTTGTACAGACGAGTTGTACCGACTAGAGCGGCGAGCCGCCACCCTTCCTCGACGTGTTCCACCGGACGCGTCCAGCACTGGAGGATCCGTGCGCACCAGAACCCTCAGACGACATGGCCGCCATCTGGCCCCGCTGCTCACCGCGGCACTCGGTCTCACCGCACTCACCGTGGCGCCCAGCGCCACGGCCGCGGACGAACCGGTCGTGCCGCATGGGCTCAAGGGCGAGTACTACACCCAATCCGCCCCGGGAGCCTTCGACTTCGACGAGTTGAAGGCCACCGGCTTCGACCCCCAGCTGGACTTCGGCAGCCTGGACTCCCGGCTCCAGTCCGCGACCGGCAGCGCCGATGACGCGAACGTCCGCTGGACCGGGAAACTGGTGCCGGAGAAGACCGGCCTGACAACGTTTTCCGTCACCGGCGACAACGGCTTCCGCCTCTGGGTGGACGACAAGCTGGTGATCGACCACTGGGTCGACGACTGGGACAAGGAACAGACCTCCCAGGCCCTCCAGTTGACCGCCGGACAGGCGGTGAACTTCAAGGTCGAGTACTTCGAGCACTACGGCGGGTCCAACCTGCACGTGCGCTGGACCGAGCCCGGCGAGCAGAAGGAGGCGATCCCCTCCTCCGCCTTCCGCATCCCCGACGACTGGGCCTACGACGGCGCCATCGGCACCACCGTGCTCGGCGACGGCCGCACCCTCAAGCTCGACTTCGCCCAGAAGCTCGGTGCCGTCCCGGGCGAGGTCAACGACCACCTCACCGCGGTCATCGGCGGCGCCAAGTGGCCGCTCAAGGGCGTCAAGGCCGACCCGAAGGACTCGCGGGCCCTGCTCGTGAACCTCACCGAGCCGGTCGTCGGCAACAAGGACGGCGACGCGCCCGGCCTCGCCGACGTCACCTACGACGGCAAGGGCGGTCTGACCGGCAGCGACGGCACGGCCGTCGGCTCGTTCTGGTCCAGCGGCCCGAACCACTCCACGTACCAGCTCTCCACCAGGTGGGGCGACCAGGTCACGCCCAAGAACGCCCACCGCGAGTACCCGCGGCCGCAGCTGACCCGCTCCGACTGGCAGAACCTGAACGGCAGCTGGGAGTTTGCCGCCGCCAAGGACGGCGACCCCGTCCCGGCCGGCAAGAAGCTCGGCGAGAAGATCCTCGTGCCCTACCCGGTCGAGTCCCAGCTCTCCGGGATCGAGCGGCACGAGGACCGCATGTGGTACCGCCGCACCTTCACGGTCCCCAAGAACTGGAAGGTCGGCAAGGACCAGCGCCTGAAGCTGAACTTCGGCGCCGTCGACTGGCGGTCCGAGGTCTACGTCAACGGCAAGAAGGTCGCGGACCACAAGGGCGGCTACGACAAGTTCAGCGCCGACATCACCGACGCGCTCAAGCCCGGCCGCACCCAGGAGCTGATCGTCGGCGTCTACGACCCGACCGACGCCGCGAACGGCGAGAACCCGCCGATGGGCAAGCAGCGCCTGGACCCCAGCGGCATCTGGTACACCCCCTCGTCCGGCATCTGGCAGACGGTGTGGATGGAGCCGGTCGCCAAGGACAGCGTGACCGACCTGAAGCTCACCCCGAACGTCAAGGACAGCGACCTCGCCGTCGAGACCACGGGCGTGAAGGCCGGCCTCCCGGTCCAGGCCACGGCGTACGCGGGCAAGCGCAAGGTCGGCACCGTCACCGGTGTCTCCGGCAAGCCGCTCACCCTCAAGATCGACAAGCCGCACCTGTGGACCCCGGACGACCCGTTCCTCTACGACCTCAAGGTGAGCGTCGGCAAGGACCGCGTCGGCAGCTACTTCGGGATGCGCTCCATCGCCGTCGAGAAGGTGAACGGCACCCCGCGCACCGTCCTCAACGGCAAGCCCACCTTCATGATGGCCACCCTCGACCAGGGCTTCTGGCCGGACGGCCTGCACACCGCCCCCAGTGACGAGGCGCTCGCCTACGACCTGAAGATGCACAAGCAGATGGGCTTCAACTCCGTCCGCAAGCACATCAAGGTCGAGCCCGACCGCTGGTTCTACTGGGCCGACAAGCTCGGCCTGCTGGTGTGGCAGGACATGCCCGCGATGACGGCCGGCGTCAACCCGTCGACCGCCGCCCGCGCCGAGTTCGAGCGCGAGATGAAGATCATGATCGACCAGCACGCCAACCACCCGTCGGTCATCATGTGGGTCACCCTGAACGAGGGCTGGGGCCAGTACGACGAGGCGCGCCTCGCCGACCAGGCCAAGTCCTGGGACCCGACCCGCCTGATCAACTCGATGTCGGGCATCAACCTGGGCCGCGACGGCGGCACCGGCGACATCCTCGACGAGCACGGCTACCCGAGCCCGGCGCTGCCGCCGAACCCCGACGGCAAGAGAGCGCTGGTCGCCGGCGAGTACG
Source organism: Streptomyces sp. NPDC006552 (assembly GCF_040611655.1). NCBI lineage: Bacteria > Bacillati > Actinomycetota > Actinomycetes > Kitasatosporales > Streptomycetaceae > Streptomyces > Streptomyces sp. NPDC006552. Next base: position 33,149 of record NZ_JBEXOS010000003.1, on the reverse strand, counting down.
GCGGTCTCGGCCTCGCCGTGCCGGGCCACGCCTGGTCGGTCCAGCAGTCCTACGTCGACGTGGACCCGGCGACGTACACGGACGACTACCTCACCAAGCTCGCCGAGGTGCACGCGCTGGCCTGCAAGGGCGGCAACGGCGCCGTCTACACGCAGATCTCCGACGTGGAAGGCGAGCTGAACGGGCTCATCACCTACGACCGCAGGGTCGTCAAGCCGGACGTGAAGCGGGTGCACGACGCACAGCAGGCGCTGATCAAGGACGCCTCCCAGGCGACCGTGCAGAACTGCGCCTGATCCCTGACGTCCCCCGGGGCGGGCCCGGACACCGGGCCCGCCCCTTCCCGTGGCTCCACCTGAATGAGGGAGCAAGTTGATGACCGTGACACGACGAGGCGTGCTCCGGACCAGCACCGCGGTCGCCGCCGCCGCGATGGCCGGCGTGCCGGCCATGGCCGCGAGCGCGACCCCGGCCGCCGCCCGGGCAGGCGTCGCCCCCGACGCCTTCACCCGCCTGCCCGTCGGCAGCGTCACCGCCCGCGGCTGGCTCGCCGAACAGCTCAGGCTCCAGCTCGCCGGGCTCTGCGGCCGCTACGACGAGAAGTCCCACTTCCTGAAGACGGACACCAGCGGCTGGGTCCACCCCGAACTCGGCGGCTGGGAAGAACTCCCGTACTGGCTAAGGGGATTCGTCCCACTCGCTATCGCCACGCGCGACCCCGACGCGCTGGCCACCAGCAAGCGCTGGATCGACGCCGTCCTCGCCACGCAGGAGACCGACGGCTTCTTCGGCCCGCGCACCCTGCGCACCTCTCTGAACGGCGGCCCCGACTTCTGGCCGTTCCTGCCGCTCCTCATGGCCCTGCGCAGCTACGAGGAATACACCCACGACGCCCGCATCGTGCCGTTCCTGACCCGCTTCCTGCGCTACATGGAGGCGCAGGGCAAGGGGGCCTTCGACAGCAGCTGGGTCTCCGTGCGCTGGGGCGACGGCATCGACACCGCGCGCTGGCTGTACGAGCGCACCGGTGAGGCGTTCCTGGTGAGCCTTGTCGACAAGATGCACCGCTACGGCGCCGACTGGACCGGCGCGCTGCCCACCCCGCACAACGTGAACATCGCCCAGGGCTTCCGCGAACCCGCCCAGTACGCCCAGTGGGCGACGAGCGGCGCCGACGACCTCGTCCGGGCCACGTACCGCACGTACGACCAGGTACTGGCCGACTACGGCCAGTTCGCGGGCGGCGGCATCGCCGGTGACGAGAACGTCCGGCCCGGCTTCGGCGACCCCCGCCAGGGCTTCGAGACCTGCGGCATCGTCGAGTTCATGGCCAGCCACGAGCTGCTCACCCGGCTCACCGGCGACCCCGTGTGGGCCGACCGCTGCGAGGACCTCGCCTTCAACATGCTGCCCGCCTCCCTCGACCCGCAGGGCACGGGCATCCAGTACATCACCAGCGCCAACAGCGTCGACCTGGACAACACCCGCAAGACGGACGGGCAGTTCCAGAACGGCTTCGCCATGCAGGCGTTCCAGCCGGGCGTCGACCAGTACCGCTGCTGCCCGCACAACTACGGCATGGGCTGGCCCTACTTCACCGAGGAACTCTGGCTCGCCACCCCGGACGGCGGACTCGCCGCCGCCCTGTACGCCGCCAGCGAGGTGCGGGCCGAGGTGGGCGCGGACGCCGTGCCCGTGACCGTACGGGAGGAGACGGACTATCCGTTCGACGAGACGATCACGCTGACCGTGCACGTGGAGCGGCCGGTCGACTTCCCGTTGCGACTGCGCGTGCCCGGCTGGTGCGCGAAGCCGCGGCTCGCCGTCAACGGCCGTACGGTCCAGGCGGATCCGGGCCCCTCCTTCGCCGAGATCCGCCGCACCTGGCGCGACGGCGACCGGGTCACCCTGCGGCTGCCGCAGCGCACCACCCTGCGCACCTGGGACCGCAACCACGACAGCGTCAGCGTCGACCACGGCCCGCTCACCTACTCCCTGAAGATCACCGAGAAGTACGTGCGCACCGGGGGCGACGACACCTTCCCCGAGTACGACGTGCACGCCGCGTCGACCTGGAACTACGGTCTGGTGCCCGGCGCGTCACCCACGCTGCACCGCAGCCCCGGGCCGCTGCCCGCCAACCCGTTCACGCTCGACTCCGCGCCCGTCACGCTGACCGCGCGGGCCCGCCGCATCCCCGAGTGGATCGCGGACGAGGAACACGTGGTGGCGCCGCTGCAACCCAGCCCCGCCCGCAGCCGCGCGGCCGTGGAGACGGTGACGCTGGTGCCCATGGGCGCGGCGAGGCTGCGGATCACGTCCTTGCCCACGGCCGCACCCGACGGGCACCCCTGGACGCCGGAGCCGGCATACGGGCGCCTGGAGAACAAGCACAGCGGCAAGGTCCTCGCCGTCGACTCCATGTCCACCGCCGACGACGCGCGGGTCGTGCAGTTCGACAACTCCGGCACCGGCGACCACGCCTGGCAACTACTGGCGGCGGGCGGCGGCACGTACCGCATCCGCAACGGCCAGAGCGGCAAGTACCTGGCCATCAAGGGAAGTTCCACCGCCGACAGCGCACTCGCCGTCCAGCACGCGGACGACGGCCGCGCCGACCTGCTGTGGACCCGGGTCGAGCAGGCCGACGGCTGGTTCCTGCTGCGCAACGAACACAGCGGCAAGGTGCTGGGCGTCGACGGGATGTCCACGGCGAACAGCGCCCAAGTGGTGCAGTTCGCCGACAACGGGACGGAGGACCATCTGTGGCGTCTGACCTCTTGACGGGCCCCGGGGGCGCACGAAGAATGGGCGCGCACTCTGACAACGTTGTCGAAAGGCGCACGATGACAAGGCGTACGACGAGAAGGCCGGCGGCGGGCAGACGCGTGCTGGGCGTGCTCGGAGCCGCTGTTCTGCTCGGGACAGGACTCGCGGCGCCGGTGGCGCAGGCGGCGTCGGCCCCCGCGAAGGACCGGCTCACCGATCTGGTCAACCCGTTCATCGGCACCGAGAACGAGGGCAACACCTACCCCGGCGCCGCCGTTCCGTTCGGCATGGTGCAGTTCTCGCCGGACACCGGCCACAACACGGGCTACGACTACTCCGAGAACCACATCCGCGGCTTCTCCACGGTCCACATCTCCGGCGTCGGCTGCGGGCTCGGTGGTGACCTGCCGGTGCTGCCCACCACGGGCGACGTAACCAGCACCGACAACGCGAAGTACGCCGCGGAGTTCAGCCACGACGACGAGACGGCCGCACCCGGCTACTACAAGGTGGGCCTGAAGACGGGCATCGGCGCCGAGCTGAGCGCCACCAAGCGCACCGGCGTCCAGCGCTACACCTTCCCGGCCACCGACAAGGCCAACGTCCTGATCAACGCGGGCCAGTCGCTGCACAAGACCCTGCACACCAAGGTCGAGATCCTCGACAACCGCACCGTGCGCACCGCGATCACCGGCAGCGGCTTCTGCCAGGACACCAAGGCGTACACGGTCTACACGGTGACCAAGTTCGACCGCCCGTTCACCACGTCCGGCACCTGGAAGGGCGACGCGGTCACGGCCGGCTCGAAGTCCTCGGACGCGGACGCCGAGCGCAACGGCGCCTACGTGCGGTTCGACACGAGCAAGGACCGCACGGTCGAGGCGACCACCGCCCTCTCCTACGTCGACGCCAAGGGCGCGGCCCTCAACCTCCGGGCGGAGGGCGGCCGTTCCTTCGACCAGGTGCACCGCGCCGCGACCGCCGCGTGGGAGGACCGGCTCGGCGACGTGCGGGCCCAGGGCGGCAGCGACACCCTGCGGCGCACCTTCTACTCCTCGCTGTACCGCTCGTTCCTCGCGCCGAACATCGGCAGCGACGTGGACGGCCGCTACACCGGCTGGGACCAGAAGGCCCACCGCGCCAAGGACTTCACGTACTACCAGAACTGGTCCCTGTGGGACACCTACCGCACCCAGGCACAGCTCCTGTCGCTGCTCGCGCCGCACGAGTCGCGGGACATGGCGCTGTCGGTCATCCAGATCGACAAGGACAGCGGCTGGCTGCCCAAGTGGGGCTACGGCACGGTCGAGACGAACATCATGACCGGTGACCCCGTCACCCCGTTCCTCACCAACGCCTACCAGCAGGGGCTGTTGAAGGGGCACGAGGAGGACGCGTACCGCGCGCTGAAGAAGAACGCCGACGGCGTGCCGCCGGCCGACTCGGCGCCGGTGGGCCGCGAGGCCAACAAGGAGTACCTGGCCGACGGGTTCGCGCCCTACATCAAGGACCGCGCGCACGTGAAGCCCGGCGACTCCGACTACGACCACGGGGCCTCGGCCACGCTGGAGTACGCCCTGTCCGACGCCATGCTCGGCCAGATGGCCAAGGAGCTGGGCCACAAGGCCGACGCGAAGCGCTACGCCGAGCGGGCGCAGAACTACCGGAAGATCTTCGATGCCTCGACCGGGTTCTTCCGGGCCCGCGACGCCTCGGGCGCCTTCACCGGACCCGCCGACCCCGCGCAGAGCGAAGGCTTCCACGAGGGCACGTCCTGGCAGTACCAGTGGCTCGTGCCGCAGGACCTGCCCGGCATGGTCTCCCTGATCGGCGGCGAGGACGCGGCCAACAAGCGCCTCGACTCCTTCTTCGCCTACGACCAGCTGGTCGCCGACCCCGCGAAGACCGCCCGCGAGGTCTGGGTCAACGGACCGTACGACTACTACAACGCGGACAAGTACAACCCGCAGAACGAACCCGACCTCATCGCGCCGTACACCTACCTCTCCACCGGGCAGCCGTGGAAGACCACCGACGTGGTGCACGCCGCGCTGACCCTGTTCACCGACGCCCCGACCGGCATGACCGGCAACGACGACCTGGGCACGATGTCCGCCTGGAACGTCCTGTCCTCCATCGGCATCTTCCCGGTGCAGCCCGGCACCGACACCTGGGGTCTGTCGACGCCCGTCTTCGAGCGCGTCGACCTCACGCTGGACCGCCGGTACTACCCGCACGGCAAGCTGACCGTGCGGGCGCCCGGGACCTCCGACGCCGACCGGTACATCCAGTCGGCCCGCGCGGACGGTGCCGCGTACGGCAAGACGTACCTGACCACCGGCGACCTGCGCGGTCTGCGGAACCTCTCCTTCACCGTGGGCGGCACGCCCTCGCAGTGGGGGACCGGGGCCGATGCCGCGCCGCCGGCGCTGAAGTGACGTACTAGACAGCTCACCCGCGTCACAGCCGACTCCGCCCCGCACACAGGGGCGGAGTCGTGGGCTTTCCCGGGTCCGGTGGGGCCGCCCGCGCTCCATGACCGTGACGGGTTTGGAGACTGGGCCCGGCGCTCCGTAAAATTCCGGTTTCGAAAGCCCGCGCGGTTCGCGCGCGGCGCGGGAGACCTTCAGGAACGGCAGCGGCGATGACGGTGACAGACGACAACCAGGCCCCGGAGGCCCGTGACCTCTCCGAGGCCCTCCACGGGCCCGGCATCGACCCCGAGCGGCTCGCCGTCTGCCTCAGCGTGCTGGACGAGCTGGACACGCTCGACGTGGACCACCCGGACGCGATCATGGTCCGGCGCGCCACCGCCGGTGTCTACCGGACCGTGAAGCAGCGCCGCCGCCAGGAGCGGCGCGCCGCCAAGACCGCGCACGACAAGGCCGTCACCGAGGCGACCGCGACCGGCTCCGCGCAGCGCATCGACGACGAGACGGAGGGCCTGCTCCCGTCCTCGGGGACCGAGGAGGGCCGGCTCGCCGGAATACTCCAGCGCCCCCGCTCCTGCTACACCTGCAAGGCGCGCTACGTCGAGGTCGACTACTTCTACCACCAGCTCTGTCCGGACTGCGCCCGCGTCAACCGCTCCAAGCGCGACGCCCGCGCCGACCTCACCGGCAAGCGCGCCCTGCTGACCGGCGGCCGCGCCAAGATCGGCATGTACATCGCGCTGCGCCTGCTGCGGGACGGCGCGCACACCACGATCACCACCCGCTTCCCCAAGGACGCCATCCGCCGCTTCAAGGCGATGGAGGACTCGGCGCAGTGGCTGCACCGCCTGGAGGTCGTCGGCATCGACCTGCGCGACCCCGCGCAGTCCGTCGCCCTCGCCGAGCGGCTCTCCGCACAGGGCCCGCTCGACATCCTCATCAACAACGCCACACAGACCGTGCGCCGCCTGCCCTCCGCCTACGCCGCCCTGGTCGAGGGCGAGAGCGCGCCGCTGCCCGCGGGCGAGCTGCCGGCGCACTCGGTGATCGGCGCGTTCAACTCCGGCGCGGTCGACGGCCTCGCCGCCCTGCCCCTCGGCACCAGCGGCCTCGACGCGCAGCAGGTCGCGGACCTCGCGCTCGTCGCGGGCAACGCCAGCGTCGCCCGGCACCTGGACGGCACCGCCATCGACGCGGGCGGCCTCGTCCCCGACGTCGTCGACTCCAACACCTGGGTGCAGACCATCGACCAGATCTCCCCGGTGGAGCTCCTGGAGACCCAGCTCTGCAACTACACGTCGCCGTTCATCCTGATCAGCGCCCTGCGCCCGGCGATGGCCGACGCGGCGAAGAAGGCGTCGAGCGGCCGGGCGTACGTCGTGAACGTCTCCGCGATGGAGGGCGTCTTCGGCCGCGGCTACAAGGGCGCGGGCCACCCGAACACGAACGCCGCGAAGGCCGCGATGAACATGGTGACGCGGACCAGCGCCCAGGAGATGTTCCAGTCGGACGGCATCCTCATGACCTCGGTCGACACCGGCTGGATCACCGACGAGCGCCCGCACTACGACAAGCTCCGCCTCGCCGAGGAGGGCTTCCACGCCCCGCTCGACCTGATCGACGGTGCCGCCCGCGTCTACGACCCCGTCGTGCGCGGCGAGGCCGGCGAGGACGTGTACGGGGTCTTCCTGAAGGACTACGAACCCGGCAAGTGGTAGCGCGGCCGCCGGTGGAGCGCTGACCGCGCTCCGGGACGCCCGGGGCCACGGTGTCAGCGGCTGGGTGCGGCCGCCGTTCGGTAACCCGCCGCCACGAGGTCGAGCACCGGGCGCCAGTCGTCCAGGTCCCCGGCGTCGAGGCCGACCACCTTGCCCGCGTCGTCGGCCTGCCGCAGCGTCACGGCGTCCTCCGCCAGCGGGTCGGCCTCGAACGCGGCGACCTCGTCCGGCGTCATCGGGCCGCCCTGCGCGCCCAGCGTCAGCGCGCTCTGCGGCGACAGGCCCCGGCCCGGTTCGACCGCGGTGAGGTAGCGCTCGGCCGGGACGTGCAGCCGTACCAGCCGGGCCACCCGCTCGCCGAGCAGCCCGCGCACCGCGTCCGCCGCCCGGTCCGCGTGCCCGGCGTCGTCGCCCGGGCACAGCAGATGGCCCAGATCGTGCACCAACCCGGCGACTTGCAACTCCTTGTCGCTGGGGTGGCCGCGGCGCAGCAGCGCCGCTGTCTGAAGCGCGTGGTCGTGCAGATCGACCGGGTCACCGCTGCGGTCCGGGGTGTCCCACGCCCCCCGGCAGGCCCGCAACGCGGCCATCAACTCCTCGACGGTGCGCAGCTCGACGCGTTCCATGGACGACTCCTCCCGAAGCTTCTGCGCTGCCTGTCCGGAAGCAGATCATGGGGACCGGGCCGGCACCTGACGGACCGGTCAACGGGACATTAACGCTCGTTCCGTGCGGTGGTGCGCGCCGGAACGGACCGGACCCGTACGCACCGTGACGGAACCCGGCCATCCGCGCGCGGCGCTGAACACCGCGGGCGCCCCGCCCGTATCTTCCCGTACCACCGAAGGCTCGCCGCACGGGCGAGTTGACGTCGGTCACCGGGAGGACCGCTTGCGTCGCGTCAACGGCACCACTCTCATCGTCGCCGCCCTGGTCGCCACCCTCGGCGCCCTGGCGTTCCCGATCTGGTCGTACGCCGACCGCTCGGGGACCGGGCAGGCCGATCTCGACGCGAGCACGGTGGCCACCCCGTGGGGTCCGCTCTCGGCGACGGACCGTGACTTCCTGGTCAAGGTCAGGCTCGCCGGGCTCTGGGAGATACCGGCGGGCCAGCAGGCCATGGAGCGCGCGCCGACCGAGGCGGTCAGGAACGCGGGGGACCACCTCGTCGTCGGCCACACCGACCTCGACCAGCGGGTGCGCTCGGTGGCGGCCCGGCTCGGCGTCGAGCTGCCGAATCAGCCGAGCGCGCAGCAACAGGGCTGGCTGGACGAGATGACGGCGGCGAGCGGCAAGGAGTACGAGCGCAAGTTCGCCAATCTGCTGCGGGACTCGCACGGCAAGGTGTTCGCGCTCATCGCCCAGGTCCGGCACACCACCCGCAACGCGCTGGTCCGCGAACTGGCGACCGACGCCAACCAGACGGTGCTCGATCACATCACCATGCTGGAGAACACCGGTGACGTGGACTTCGACGGCATCGCGCACGAGGCGGCGGGCACCGCGACCGCCAGCCCGTCGGGCCCGCCCGCGCCGGACGGCCGGGTGCCGCCGGTACCCGACCCGGCACGGCCCACGGGCTCGCCGGACGCCACGTCCCGCCCGTCCCCCCAGCCGACGGACGAACCGGGCCGCACGATCGACACCTATCGGCCCGCCCCGGCCTCGTGAGCGGCGCCGGTCCACCCGGCCGGGCCCGCGCCGGGAAAACCGGTCGCGCCGGGGGCGCCGGCGTGGCTGAATGAACACCCGGCGACCCCCACAGAACGTACGGGTTCCAGCCCCATAGAGCGGACCCTCGCTCATTTGGTTACTCTGTAGCCGGACGGTTACCGCACGTGGGTCCCACCCGTACCCATGGAGCCGTCCGGGGAGAGGCCGGTCACCACGGCCGATCCCCCCAGCGACAACCGGCGCCACCGCGCCCGAACTGGCCCTCTACTCAAGCCCGATCGGGCGTCCGGTGTCCCGCGCGACGCTGGACCGGTCACGCCGGAGCGGGTTACCCGACACACAAGGAGTGCGCGGTGACACCAGAGAAGACCAATCGCGATCAGCGCCCGAAGGACCGTGCGGAGCGAGCCGGCCGCAGGCCGGAGAAGCTCGGCAGCCTCGACGTCTGGGCCCGGTCCGCCCCGATCCGGCTCGCCGGTTACGAGGACGACCTCGCCGAACCCCACATCCTGCCCAGCGTCGACTGACCCCGCACCCCCGGCCCGACCGTCCGCCCGCATCCCCGCACCGGGGGTGCGGGCCCACGTGTGCGCGGGCCCGGCCGGGGCGCCACCGCCCGGCAGTTGAGGGGTGACGACGGGGCGGGCGTGCGGCAGAATCCTGCCATGGACCCAGGGGCGGCGGCGGTGTGGGCTTCGGCCGTGGCCGGGTTCTCCAGCGCCCTGGGAGCGGCGCTCGGCTCAGCCTTCGCCGGCCGCACCGCGCTGGTGACCATCCGGGAGACCGAGCGGAGCGACCGGCGGCAGCGGCGGCACGCGGGGACGCAGGAGCGGTTCCGGCACTTCCAGGACAACGTGAACACGGCCGTCCACGCCCTGCATGACGTGGTCCACGCGCTCACCGACGGTGTCCAGGCCCCGGACCTCCCGGCACGGAAGGCCATAGACGCGGCGAAGCTCTCCTACCAGGCGGACGTCTGGTCGAGCTGTCCGGTCCAGCTGGTGCACGCGGGCGGCGCGGTGTGTGAGCGACTGGAGGTCGTCCACGCCGCGGTCCAGGCCCTGATGCGGTGTCCTGAGGACGCCAAGGACGAGAACTCGCGGACATGGCAGCGCTGGGGGCGCAGCCTCGCGGAGTTCGAGTTCGCCTACCAGAACGCGTCCGCCGCGCTGTACGGCGTCCTCAGCGAATAACGCCGCGCGGTCCTCGGACCTGTTGACAGAGAATGTCCAAGCGTCCCCGGGTTCTGTCCATGGACTGCCGCCTCGCGCCGGGCAATCATCGGATGTCATGGTGATCGAGTTCTGCGCACGACGGCTCCGTCCACACGTACGCCGGGTACGACAGACCCGGACACGAGAGCCCTCCGGGCGTCGTGGCCGCCGCCTCGCCGGCGCCGCCCTCGCCCTGTTCCTGACCGCCGCGCCGGTCTCCGTCGCCCGCGCCGACGTGCCGGACCCGGCCGTGCCCCGCACCGTCCCCGCCCTCACCGGCTGGCAGGCCGGGGCGGGTACGTACGCCTTCACCGGCCGCACCCGGATCGTCGCCCGGGACGCCGCGGCCCGCCGCGTCGCCCGTACCCTCGCCGACGACCTGCGCGCCGCGGGCAAGGGGACGGTGCCCGTCACGAGCGGCGCCGCCCGCGCCGGCGACATCGTGCTGGCCGTCGACGCCCGCGACCGGAAACTGGGCGCCGAGGGGTACGAACTGCGCGCCGCCGAGCGGCTGGAGATCACCGGCGCCGCCGGGGCCGGCGCCTTCTACGGCACCCGCACCCTCCTGCAACTCCTGGCGCAGAGCGAGCGGATACCCGCGGGCCGGACCGTGGACGTCCCGCGGTACAAGGAGCGCGGCGTCGGCGTCTGCGCCTGCTACGTGCACATCTCCACCGACTGGCTGGAGAACCTGATCCGCGACATGGCGTACCACAAGCTCAACCAGCTCCTCCTCGAACTCAAGGTGAAGAGCGCGGCCCACCCCGAGGCCAACTCCTGGGGCTACTACACCAAGGACGAGATCCGGCGCCTGGTCGCCCTCGGCGAGAGGTACCACGTCACGATCGTCCCGGAGATCAACTCCCCGGGCCACATGGACCCCTGGATCCAGGACCGGACCGACCTCCAGCTCGTCGACGCCGACGGCAACGCCCAGCCCTCGCGCCTGGACATCACCGACCCCGGGGCCCTCGCCTACTACGAGAGCCTCATCGACGAGTACGCCGAGGTGTTCCCCGCCGCGTGGTGGCACATGGGCGCCGACGAGTACATGCTCGGCTCGGACTTCGCCAAGTACCCGCACATCCTTGAGTACGCGCGCGCCACGTACGGGGCGGACGCCACCGCGCAGGACGCCTTCATCGACTTCGTCAACCGCGTGGGACGGTACGCCGCGAGCAAGGGCCGGCAACTGCGCATCTGGAACGACGGCCTCACCGGCGCCAACACCGTGCCCGTCACCCCCGGCACCACCGTCGAGCACTGGCTGGACGTGCGGGTGAAGCCCTCGCACCTCATCGCCCAGGGCTACCCGGTGATGAACGCCGCCTACTCCCTCTACGTCATCCGCGGCGGCTTCCACTCCGACACCGAGAAGCTCTACGACGAGCGGTGGGACCCGCGTACCTTCGAAGGCGAGAAGCTCGCCTCCCGCACGGGGGTCACCGGCGCCAAGATCAGCCTGTGGCCCGACAACGGACGCGGCGAGACGGAGAACGAGGTCGCCGCCGCCGCCTTCCTGCCGCTCAACCACATCGCCCAGACGACCTGGGGCGCGCCCCACCCGGACGCCGACTACGCCGGGTTCACCGCTCGCGCCGACGCCGTCGGCCACGCCCCCGGGGTGCGGGACCTCACGCGGCTGCCGCTCGCCGACGGCACGTACACGCTCACCGACCGCGGCCACCGCACCGCCCCGGCCCCGGTACGGCTCACCCGCACCCAGGACGGTTACGCCACGCTCACGAACGCGGCCGGCGCCTGCCTGGAGACCCGCACCGGGAAGCTCACCCTCAACGTGCCGCTGGAGCCCGGCTCCGCCGTCACCTGGGAGCCGTGCGACACGACGAACACCCTGCAACGCTGGCAGCTCACGGCGGACGGGGGCGGGCACCGGATCACCAACGCCATCACGCGCATGACCCTGGACGCGACGGCCGGCGGCGCTCTCGTGCAGTACCCGCCGGACCAGCGCACCCCCACCACCTGGACCCTCAGCCGCGGCTGAGCCCCGCCCCCTCCGACACGCCCGTCCAGCGGCGCGGCGCCGCACTCAGTCCAGCTGCGACCGCAACCAGTCCTCCACCGCACCCACATGCACCGCGGCGGCGACCCGCGCCGCCTCCGGGTCCCGGGCCACCAGCGCCCGGTGGATCCGCGCATGCTCGCGCCGGGTCCGCTCGAAGGCGCCTTCCTCCTGGTACCCCCGCCAGACCCGCGCCCGGAACGTCCGCGAGGACAGCCCCTCCAGGATCGCCGCCATCGTCTCGTTCCCGGCCGCCGCCACGATCGCCCGGTGGAAGGCGAGGTCGTGGGAGAGGATCTCCTCGGGGTCGTCGGTGGCGTCCATCGCCGCCAAGTGCTCCTCGACCTCGGCGAGTTGCGCCCGGGTGATCCGGGCGGCGGCCAGCGCCGTGGCGGTCGACTCCAGGATCCGGCGGACCTCGAGCAGCTCCACGAGCCGGGGCCCGCGCGACAGGTCCGCGACGACCCCGAACGTCTCCAGCAGGTCCCCGGCCTCCAGCCGCGTGACGTAGATCCCGGAGCCGTGCCGCGCCTCCAGCACCCCGAGCACGGTCAGCGCGCGGATCGCCTCCCGCATCGAACTGCGGGAGATGCCGAGCTGGACCGCGAGATCCCGCTCGGTCGGCAGGCGCTGGCCGGGCTCCAGGCCGCCCCCGCCGATCATCGCCTTGATCTGCTCGATCGCCCGCGCCGTGACGGTGCCCTTCTGGGGGGCGGTCTGCTCCACGATGACGTCCTCCCGATGACGGGTCCCGCTGCCGGATGCCGAGCAGTCTAATCAGCGCGATGGTCCGACCAACAGGAATGTGGTCCGACCTCTGAGCGACTCCAGGACCATGAAACCGAGAAAATATGGCGCCGAAGGGTGTTGGCGGGCACAAGTGGTCTGATAAATATTCCGGCGCGGCCCGGTACCAGGACGCCGGGACCGGCCGCGAGCCCATGACGTCCGGAGCCGAGGAGCGGTCCGATGACTGGCACCACGAAGCGCGCGACGAGTCCGAGAGCGGGAGCGCTGCGCGCGGCGGCGCTCCTGGGGTGCGCCGCCCTCGCCCTCACCGCGTGCGGCAGTACCAAGGACGACACGGCGGGGGCCGGCGGGGCCGGCGGCGGGACCGGCAAGGTCGGGGTGATCCTGCCCCTGCTGACCTCGCCGTTCTGGCAGTCGTACAACGACTACGTGCCGAAGATGGCGACGGCCGAGGACGTGGACGCGCTGAAGACGGTCAACTCCAACAGCGACCCCTCGCAGCAGATCACCGACATCAACAACCAGCTCAACCAGGGCGTCAAGGGCCTGGTCGTGGCGCCGCTCGACAGCGCCGCCATCGCCGCCGGGCTCGACCAGGCCGCACGCAAGGGCGTCCCCGTCGTCGCCGTGGACGTCGCGCCCGAGAAGGGCAAGGTCGCCATGGTCGTCCGCGCCGACAACGTCGCCTACGGCGAGAAGGCCTGCGCGTACCTCGGCAAGCAGGTGACTTCCGGCAAGGTCGTACAGGTCATGGGCGACCTGGCATCCGTCAACGGACGCGAGCGCTCCCAGGCGTTCCGCGACTGCGTCAAGGACAAGTACCCGAAGCTGAAGGTCCTGGAGATCCCCGCCAAGTGGGAGTCGGACACCGCCGCCTCCAAGCTGGACACCCTGCTCAACGCCGACCCCGACATCAAGGGGATCTATCTGCAGGCCGGCGGTGTCTACCTCGCGCCGACCCTGCAGACCCTCAAGTCCAAGGGCCTGCTCAAGGCGGCCGGCACGGCCGGGCACATCACGGTCGTCTCGAACGACGGCATCCCGCAGGAGTTCGACGCCATCCGCAAGGGCCAGATCGACGCCACCGTCTCCCAGCCCGCCGACACCTACGCCAAGTACGGCATGTACTACATCAAGGCCGCGATGCAGGGGAAGACGTTCAAACCGGGCAAGACCGATCACGGCTCGGAGATCGTCGAGCTGCCCGGCGGCACCCTGGAGGACCAGCTGCCCGCGCCGCTGGTCACCAAGGACAACGTCGACGACCCCGAGCTGTGGGGAAACACGGTCAAATGACGGCCACGACAGCTCCGTTGGTGGAAGCCACCGGCATCGCCAAACGGTACGGGCCCACGGTCGCCCTCGCCGACGGCAGGCTGACCGTGCGCGCGGGCGAGTCCCACGCGCTGGTCGGCCGCAACGGCGCGGGCAAGTCCACCCTCGTCACCGTCCTCACCGGCCTCCAGGCGCCGGACGCGGGCACCCTGCTCTTCGACGGGCGGCCCGCGCCACCGCTCGGCGACCGCGAGGCGTGGCGGTCCAAGGTCGCCTGCGTCTACCAGAAACCCACAGTCGTACCGGAGTTGACGGTCGCCGAGAACCTGTTCCTCCACCGCCAGCCCGGCGCCCGGCACGGCTTCTTCGGCTGGCGCAGGCTGCGCACCGAGGCGGCCGCCCTCCTCGGCACCTGGGACATCCACGTCGACCCGGACGCGCGCACCGCCGACCTCACGGTCGAGGACCGCCAAATGGTCGAGATCGCCCGGGCGTTGAGCGGCGGCGCCCGGTTCATCGTCCTCGACGAACCGACCGCCCAGCTCGACAGCCGGGAGATCGAGCGCCTCTTCGACCGGATGCGGGCGCTCCAGGACTCCGGCGTCACGTTCCTCTTCATCTCGCACCACCTCCAAGAGGTCTACGAGGTCTGCCGGACGGTCACCGTGCTGCGCGACGCCCGCTGGATCACCACCGCGCCGGTCGCCGCGCTCCCGCGCCCCGCACTGGTGGAGGCGATGGCCGGCGAGGCCGTCACCGAGCGGGCCGCCGCCGCGGCCGAGGCCGTCGTGGAACAGGACGGCGTGGACGCCCCCGTGGTCCTGGACGTCCAAGGACTGACCGCCGACAGCTACCGGGACGTGACGCTGACCGTGCGGCGCGGCGAGGTCGTCGGCCTCGCCGGGTCCAGCGGCAGCGGCAAGACGGCCCTGGCGGAGTCGCTGGCCGGCCTGCGCACCCCGGCAGCCGGCAGCGCGCACCTCGACGGCGCCCGGCTGCCTTTCGGCGACGTGTCGGCCGCGTTGGCGGCGGGCGTGGCCTGCGTGCCCCGCGACCGCCACGACCAGGGCCTCGTCACCGGGATGTCCATCGGGGACAACGCCACGATGACCGTCCTGCACCGTCTCGGCCGGTACGGGTTCGTCGGCACCGCGCGCAGGCGGTCCCTCGCCCGGGACCTCATCGAGCGCCTCGACATCCACGCCGAAGGCCCGCAGCAGCCCGTCCGCGACCTCTCCGGCGGCAACGCGCAGAAGGTCGTGATGGCCCGCGCGCTCGCCTCCGAACCGCGCCTGCTCGTCCTCATCAACCCCACCGCCGGCGTCGACGTGAAGTCCAAGGAGTCGCTGCTGCGCCGCGTCGACAGCGCCCGCGACGACGGCACCGCCGTCCTCGTCGTCTCCGACGAACTCGACGACCTGCGCCGCTGCGACCGGGTGCTGGTGCTGTTCCACGGGCGGGTGGTGGCGGAACACGCTGCCGGCTGGTCGGACCATGACCTCATCGCCTCCATAGAGGGGGTGGCCCGTGACGGAGAAGGAGCCCATCATGGCTGACACCCGGGCCCCGTCGGCCCCCGCCACCAAGACGCCCGCGCGCCCCGCGAGACCCGGCACCGCCAAGACCGTTCTGCTGCGCCGGGCCCGCGAACTCGCGCTCGTACCCGCCCTCGTCCTGCTCCTGATCCTCGGCGCGGTCGTCAACGACTCCTTCCTCACCGAACGCAACCTGATCTCCGTCCTCGGCGCCTCCGCCGCCCTCGCGATGGTCGTCCTGGCCGAGTCCCTGGTGCTGATCACCGGCAAGTTCGACCTGTCCCTCGAATCGGTCGTCGGCATCGCCCCGGCCGTGGGCGCCCTGCTGGTGCTGCCGGCCACCGGATCGGGGTGGGGCACCGGGTTCCCGTCCTGGCTCGCGCTGCTCGCCGTCCTCGTCACCGGCGGCGCCGTCGGCGCCTTCAACGGACTCCTCGTCGTCCGCTTCAAGCTCAACGCGTTCATCGTGACGCTGGCGATGCTGATCGTGCTGCGCGGCCTGCTGGTCGGCGCCACCAAGGGCAAGACGCTCTTCGGCATGCCCGACGCGTTCTTCTCGCTCGCCACGACCACGTTCCTGCGCGTCCCCATGTCGGTGTGGCTCGCCGCGGTCTGCTTCGCCGTCGCCGGGCTCGTCCTCAAGTACCACCGCGTGGGCCGTGCCCTCTACGCGATCGGCGGCAACGCCGAGGCCGCCCGCGCCGCCGGCATCCGCGTCGAGCGCGTCATGCTCGGCGTCTTCGTCGTGGCCGGCGTGCTCGCCTCGGCCGGCGGCATCATGCAGACCGGCTACGTCGGCGCCATCAGCGCCAACCAGGGCAACAACATGATCTTCACGGTGTTCGCCGCGGCGGTCATCGGCGGCATCAGCCTCGACGGCGGCAAAGGCACCATGTTCGGCGCGCTCACCGGTGTGCTGCTGCTCGGCGTCGTCCAGAACCTGCTCACCCTCGCCCAGGTGCCGTCCTTCTGGATCCAGGCCATCTACGGCGGCATCATCCTGCTCGCCCTGATGATCGCCCGCGTCACCACCGGCCGCGCCCAGGACTGACCCGCCGCCCCCGCCGCCTGCGCCCAGGCCGTCACCGGCCCCTGCCCGAAAGGCACCTCGTGTCCGCAACCACCCCGCGGGTCACCGCGATCGACACCTACGACATCCGGTTCCCGACCTCGCGGGACCTGGACGGCTCCGACGCCATGAACCCCGACCCCGACTACTCGGCCGCGTACGTCGTGCTGCGCACGGACGCCGCCGACGGACACGAGGGGCACGGCTTCACGTTCACCATCGGCCGCGGCAACGACGTCCAGGTGGCCGCGGTCCGGGCGCTCGGCCACCACGTCGTCGGCCGCCCCCTCGACGCGCTGTGCGCCGATCCGGGCAGCCTCAACCGCGACCTGGTCGGCGACAGCCAGCTCCGGTGGCTGGGGCCCGAGAAGGGCGTGATGCACATGGCGATCGGCGCGGTCGTCAACGCGGCGTGGGACCTCACCGCCAAGCGGGCCGGCCGGCCGCTGTGGCGGCTGCTCGCCGACGCGGAGCCCGAGTGGCTCGTCCGGCAGATCGACTTCCGGTACATCGCGGACGCGCTCACCCCCGACGAGGCCCTCGCCCTGCTGCGCGCCGGGCGCGCGGGCGCCGCCGAGCGCACCGCCCGCCTCCTGGAGCACGGCTACCCCGCCTACACCACCTCGCCCGGCTGGCTCGGCTACTCCGACGAGAAACTCACCCGGCTCGCCCGGCAGGCCGTCGCCGACGGCTTCACCCAGATCAAGCTGAAGGTCGGCGCGGACCTCGCCGACGACCTCCGCCGCTGCCGCACCGCCCGCGAGGCCGTCGGCCCCGGCGTCCGGCTGGCCGTCGACGCCAACCAGCGCTGGAACGTCGGCGAGGCGATCCGCTGGACGCGCGCCCTCGCCCCGTTCGACCCGTACTGGGTCGAGGAGCCCACCAGCCCCGACGACATCCTCGGCCACGCCGCGATCCGCCGGGCGGTCGGCCCGGTCAAGGTCGCCACCGGCGAGCACGTGCAGAACCGCATCGTCTTCAAACAGCTCCTCCAGGCAGGCGCCCTCGACATCCTGCAGATCGACGCGGCCCGCGTCGGCGGCGTCAACGAGAACCTCGCGATCCTGCTGCTCGCCGCCAAGTTCGGCGTCCCCGTCTGCCCGCACGCGGGCGGCGTCGGCCTGTGCGAACTCGTCCAGCACCTGTCGATGTTCGACTACGTCGCCCTGACCGGCACCACCGAGGACCGCGTCATCGAGTACGTGGACCACCTGCACGACCACTTCCTCGACCCGGTCGTCCTGCGCGAGGGCCACTACCTGGCCCCGACGGCGCCCGGCTTCTCCGCCGCCATGCGGCCGGAGTCCATCGCCGCGTTCACCTATCCCGACGGGGAGTTCTGGACGAACGACCTGGCCGGACAGGAACCGTCCCACCCGAACGGAGCCGCAGCATGACCGAGACCGCCCGCCTCCAGGACTTCGCCGGACTCAAGGCCCTCGTCACCGGAGGCGCCTCCGGCATCGGCCGCGCCACCGCCGACCTGCTCGCCGCCCGCGGCGCGGACGTCGCCGTCCTCGACCGCGACATCACGGCCGTCGACAAGCCGCTGCGGGGGTACGCCGCCGACGTCACCGACGACGAGACCGTGCGGTCCGCAGTGGCCACCGCCGTCACCGACCTCGGCGGCCTCGACATCCTGGTCAACAACGCGGGGATCGGCGCTCAGGGCACCGTCGCCGACAACGACGACGCCGAATGGCACCGGGTCCTCGACGTCAACGTCGTCGGCATGGTGCGCGTGGCCCGCGCCGCCCTGCCCGCACTGCGGGACTCCGGCCACGCGGCGATCGTCAACACCTGCTCCATCGCCGCCACCGCGGGCCTGCCCCAGCGCGCCCTGTACGCCGCCTCCAAGGGCGCCGTGTACTCCCTCACCCTCGCCATGGCCGCCGACCACGTCCGCGAAGGCATCCGCGTCAACTGCGTCAACCCCGGCACCGCCGACACCCCCTGGATCGGCCGGCTCCTCGACACGGCCGAGGACCCGGCCGCCGAGCGCGCCGCACTCGAAACCCGTCAGCCCACCGGACGCCTCGTCTCCGCCGCCGAAGTCGCGGGCGCCGTCGCCTACTTGGCGAGCCCGCTCTCCGGCGCGACCACAGGCACCTCCCTGGCCGTCGACGGCGGCATGCAGGGCCTGCGGCTGCGCCCCGCGGGACAGTGACGCCGATGCGCACCCGGACCCTCGGCCGCAGCGGCGTCCCCGTCACCGTGCTCGGTTTCGGCGCCGCGGGCATCGGCAACCTGTTCACGCCGGTCGGCGACGACGAGGCGTACGCGGCCGTCGACGCCGCCTGGGACGCCGGCATCCGGTACTTCGACACGGCCCCGCACTACGGCCTCGGCCTGTCCGAGCGGCGCCTGGGCGGGTACCTGCGCGGCCGGCCCCCCGGTTCGTACACCTTGTCCACGAAGGCCGGCCGGCTCCTGGAGCCCGCCGACGGCCCCGGCGACGACCTGGACAACGGGTTCGCCGTGCCCGCCACCCACCGGCGCGTCTGGGACTTCAGCGCGGCCGGGGTGCGCCGCTCGATCGAGGACAGCCTCCACCGGCTCGGCCTCGACCGGATCGACGTGGTCTACCTGCACGATCCGGACGACCACGCCGAAGCGGCCTTCACCCAGGCGTACCCCGAACTGGAGCGGCTGCGCGCCGAAGGCGTCGTGGGCGCCATCGGCGCGGGCATGAACCAGGCGGCGATGCTGACCCGGTTCGTCCGCGAAACCGACATCGACGTCGTCCTGTGTGCCGGCCGCTACAGCCTGCTCGACCAGAGCGCCCTGGCCGCGCTGCTGCCCGCGGCGGCCGCGCGCGGCGTCCGTGTCGTCGTGGGCGGCGTCTTCAACTCCGGGCTGCTGGCCGACCCGAAGGAGGGCGCCACCTTCGACTACGCCCGCGCCGCGCCCCACCTCGTGGAGAAGGCCCTGCGGTTCAAGGAGCTGGCCGAGCGGCACGGCACCTCCCTGCGCGCGGCCGCACTCGCCTTCCCCTTCGGCCACCCGGCC
Organism: Streptomyces sp. NPDC006552; assembly: GCF_040611655.1. Lineage (NCBI taxonomy): Bacteria > Bacillati > Actinomycetota > Actinomycetes > Kitasatosporales > Streptomycetaceae > Streptomyces > Streptomyces sp. NPDC006552. The sequence goes on along the minus strand of NZ_JBEXOS010000003.1, from coordinate 13,678 downwards.
GTCACCGGCGTCCTCGTCGGCGCCCGCTCGGCCGCCGAAGTCCGGGACACCGCCGCACAGTTAGCGGCCCGCGTGCCCGCCGCGTTCTGGGCCGACGCCCGCGCTCACGGCCTGCTCCCCGCCGAACCGCCCACCCCCGAGCCGAAGGAGAGCGCGTGAGAGTCGCCCTGCACACCAAGGTCCGCGCCGACCGCGTCGCCGCCTACGACGCCGCGCACCGCGAGGTCCCCGCCGAACTGGTCGCCGCCATCCGCGCGGCCGGAGCCACCCGCTGGACGATCTGGCGCAGCGGCACCGATCTGTTCCACCTCCTGGAGTGCGAGGACTACGCCCGGCTGCTGGCACGGCTGGAGCGGCTCCCGGTGAACATCGCCTGGCAGGCCCGGATGGACGACCTGCTCGACGTCGCCCACGACTACTCGGCCGCCGGCGCCGGAGCGGGCCTGCCCGTCGTCTGGGAGCTGCCGTGACGGGTGTGCCCGCGCTCGTCGACGCCCACCACCACGTCTGGGACCTGTCGGTCCGCGACCAGGACTGGATCACCGGGCCCGAACTCGCCCCTCTGCGCAGAGACTTCACCCTCGACGACCTCGCCCCGCACGCGCGGGCGGCCGGGGTCGCGCAGACCGTCCTCGTGCAGACCGTCACCATCGCCGAGGAGACCCCCGAGTTCCTCGCCCTCGCCGCACGGAGCGACCTCGTCGCGGCCGTCGTCGGCTGGACCGACCTGACCCGCCCCGACGTGGCCGACACCCTCGCCGCCCTGCGCGGCCGCCCCGGCGGACGCCACCTCGTGGGCATCCGGCACCAGGTCCAGGCCGAGGCGGACCCCGCGTGGCTGCTGCGCCCCGAGGTCGGCCGGGGCCTGGCGGCGGTGGCCCGCGCCGGACTCGTCTACGACCTCGTCGTGCTCCCGCACCAGCTGCCCGCCGCTGCCACTGCCGCCGCCGCGCACCCGGAACTCACCTTCGTCCTCGACCACTTGGGTAAACCGCCGATCGCCTCCGGCGAGCTGGAGCCGTGGCGGACCGATGTGCGGGCCCTGGCGGCGCTCCCCAACACCGTCGCCAAGCTCTCCGGCATGGTCACCGAGGCGGATCCGGCGGCCTGGACCGTCGAGACGCTGAAGCCCTACGCCCAGACGGTCCTGGACGCGTTCGGCCCGGGCCGCGTCATGTTCGGCTCGGACTGGCCGGTATGCACCCTCGCGGCCTCCTACGGCCAAGTGGTCGACACCGCACGGGAACTGGCGGGCGGCCCGGACGAGGACGTGTTCGCCGGGACCGCCCGGCGCGTCTACCTCAGCCGGGTCGGCCCCAGCATCTCCCGCACATAGGTCCGCTCCCACCACGCGCCCGTCGCCCGCAGTTCGCGCCACGTCGTGTACCGGTAGCGGTAGACCCGGGCCCGGATGTGCGCGGGCGGTGCGTCCGGGAAGGGGCAGTGGCGCAGCAGCCGCAGCGTGTCCCGGTCACCCGTCAGGAGCCGCTCCACGAAGCCGTCGAACCACGGCCGGGCGTACGCGGGCGACAGCGCGGCGAACCACATCATCCAGTCGAGCCGCAGATGGCAGGGGGCGAACTGGCGCGGCAGCCGGCGCGGGTCGCCCGGTTTGCCCCGGAACTCATAGGCCCGCCAGTCGGAGGCGGGCCCTGGGACCGGGTCGGCGGTGCCCTCGATCACGATCTCCTGGCGGACCCGGCCGACCGTGCCGAAGGCACCGTACGCGTTGACCAGGTGCAGACAGTCGTAGGAGCGGTTCATCGACTGGCGGCGGGAGAGCAGGTTGCGGGCGGGTCGCACGCTGAGGCACGCCACCAGGACCGTCACCGCGAGGACGGCGATCTCGTACCAGAGCGGGGCGGCGGGCAGGGCGCGGGGCGGGTGCAGCGGGCTCAGGTCGAGGGCGGTAGCCGCGATCACCACGGTCAGCCAGTTCAGCCAGGCGAAGTTGCCCGAGAGGATCAGCCAGAGCTGGGTGACGATCATCAGCGCGGCCGCCGCCGTGGCGAGCGGCCGCGGTGTGAACAGGAGGAAGGGGACCACGAGCTGGGTCACGTGGTTGGCCGCCGCCTCCACCCGGTGCAGGGGCCGCGGCAGATGGTGGAAGAACCAGCTCAGCGGGTTCGGCATCGGCTGCGTCTCGTGGTGGTAGTAGAGGCAGGTCAGCTTCCGCCAGCAGGCGTCGCCGCGCCATTTGATCAACCCCGCGCCGAACTCCAGCCGGAACAGCAGCCACCGCAGCAGGAACAGTACGAGGACCGGCGGCGCCACCTCGTCATTGCCGAGGAACACCGCGAGGAAGCCGGTCTCCAGCAGCAGCGACTCCCAGCCGAAGCCGTACCAGAGCTGTCCGACGTTCACGATCGACAGATAGAGCGCCCACGGCGCCAGCCACAGCAGCATCGCGCCCCACAGCGGCAGCGGCCCGTCCGCGCCCGCGAGCAGCGCCCCGGCGAGGACGGCCCCGGCCCACGCGCACCCCGCGAAGAACCGGTCCGAGTAGTGCAGCCGGAACAGGGTCGGCGCCCGCCGCCACGGCACCCGCGCCAGGTACCGCGGCACCGGCAGCATCCCGCGCTCCCCGATCAGGGCCCGGAACTGCAACGCCGCCCCCAGGAACGCGACGAGGTACACCGCGGCGAGCCCGCGCTGGAAGAGCAGGCGGCTCAGCCAGTAGTCGCCGTCACCGAACCGGTCCATCCGTTCAGTGTGCCCCGCGCCGCCCGGCACGCGCCCGGCGCACGGGGCCGCGCGGACCACCGCGGGAGCGGCCCGCGCCCGCATGCGGCCCCCTGACCCTGGCTCTAGCGTGGGGCCTATGGACGCGGGCAGCGGGGGCGGCGAGGAACCCGGCGATCCCCCCGTGGGGGAGAGCCCGAAGGACTGCCCGCGCGGCTTCCTGGAGGCCTACGGGGCCGGTCTGCGCATGGGCGGCTTCGAGTGGGACCTCGTCTCCGGCCTGATGCACATGGACCCCAACGCCTTCGACGTCTTCGACATCGGCCCCGAGGAGTACGACGGCCGCCCCGAGAGCCTCTCCCTGCGCGTCCCGCCCGGCGAGGGCAGCCGCCTCGACGCCCTCGTGGCCCAGGCGCTCAAGAGCGGCGAGGAGAACTACGGCGCGTACTTCCGCATCCGCACCCGCGCGGGCGAGCTGCGCTGGACGCACACGCGCGGCTACATCCGCCGCGACGAGGACGGCAGGCCCCGCCGCATCGTCGGCATCGTGCGCGACGCCACCGACGAACTGAACGACGCCACCGTGCAGCGCGAGCGCGCGGCCCGCGAGGCCGTCCGGCGCCGGGAGACGAGCGTCGTGCAGAACACGACCGCCGCGCTCGCCCACGCCCGCACCGTCAGGGAGGTCCTCGACGTGCTGCGCGAGACCCACGGCGTGGAGCACCTCGGCGCGACCAGCTTCGTCATGGGCCTGGTCCGCGGCAGCCGCATCCACCTGGTCGCCGAGGGCCCCGTCGGCAGCTTCGTGCCCGGCACCCGCGTCACCCGCGTCGACGAGCCGTACCCGATGGGCGAGGTCGTGCGCACCCTCAAGCCCCGCTTCATCGAGTCGCCGGAGGAGTTCGCCGCGTCCTATCCGCTGCTGTGGCCGCACATCACCCACCTGCACATCCGCTCGGCCGCCTACCTGCCGCTCATCGCGCAGGCCCGGCCCATCGGCGCCGTCGGCCTGCTCTACCACGACCGCAAGGGCTTCACCCAGTCCGAGCGCAACGTGCTCGTCGCCCTCGGCAGCAGCATCGCGCAGAGCCTGCAGCGCGCCATGTTCTACGAACAGGAGAAGGACCTCGCCCAGCACCTGCAACAGGCGATGCTGCCGCGCACCATCCCGGACGTCCCCGGCGCCGACATCGCCGTGCGCTACCGGGCCGCCTCCGGCCAGTCCCTCGCCCGCGACATCGGCGGCGACTGGTACGACGTGATCCCGCTGCCCGGCGGTCGCGTCGGAGCCGTGATCGGCGACGTCCAGGGCCACGACACCCACGCCGCCGCGGTCATGGGCCAGCTGCGCATCGTGCTGCGCGCCTACGCCGCCGAGGGCCACACCCCGGCCACGGTGATGGCCCGCGCCTCCGTCTTCCTCCACGAACTCGACACCGACCGCTTCGCGACCTGCCTGTACGCGCAGGCGGACCTGTCGACCGGGGTCATGCAGATCGTGCGCGCCGGGCACCTCGACCCGCTGCTGCGCCTCGCCGACGGCACCAGCCACAAGCTGCCCGTCGAGGGCGGCCTGCCGCTCGGCCTCTCCGCGGAGTTCGGGCGGCTCGACTACCCGGTGACGACCGCCGAACTCGACCCGGGACAGACCCTGTTGCTCTGCACGGACGGCCTCGTCGAGCAGCCCGGCGCCGACCTCGACGACGGACTGCACGCCCTGACCGCGCTCATCGCCGGCGGCCCGGCCGACGTCGACCAGCTCGCCGACCGGCTCTGCGCGTCCGTGGACGAGCGCGGCGGCGAGGACGACGTCGCGCTGCTGCTCCTGCGCCGCCGGGGCGCCGGCGCCGCGCGCGGCGGCGGGCGGCTGACCGAGCACGTGCCGCCGGGGGACCCCGAGGCGCTCACCGCCGCCCGGCACATGATCCGCGCCGCCGTGCGCGCCTGGGGCGCGGGCGAGCGCGCCGACGAGATCGAACTCGTCGCCGACGAACTCATCACCAACGCGCTCCTGCACACCGACGGCCCGGCCGTCGTCACCCTGCGGGTGCTGACCGGCGCCGACCGCCGGCTGCGGGTCGACGTCGAGGACGGCTCCAGCGCCCTGCCGCGTCACCGGGAGGCCGGCGAGGCCGGGGTCTCCGGGCGCGGCCTGCTCCTCGTCGACCGGCTCGCCGACCTGTGGGGCGTGGAGGCGCGCGGCGGCGGCAAGTGCGTGTGGTGCGAGTTCGCGGCCCCCGCCCGCTCCCGCTGACGTCAGCCGGGCGGGGCCGGCCAGGCCCGCAGCGGCCACTCCCGGCCGCCGTCCCACTCGGTGAGGAGCAGCCGCGCGCCCGCGTTCGCCTCGTGCTCCTTGCGTACGCCGCCGAACTTCCGCTCGGCCGTGTCCGGGTCGTCCCACCACCCGTCGAGGACGGGCTCGCCGTCGATGACGAGGCTCAGGTGGTACCTGCCGGGCGGAGTGGTCACCTCCCCAGCATCGCGCGGCGCCCCCGGACCCGCCGCACCGGGGGGGTGGTAAAGAGCAACCGTTCACCCGGACGGCCCTAATCGGCGTACCGGCTCGATGGGGCCACACCGGCTCTGCCGCACCACGAACGAGCACCGCGCCGGGTTTTTCGACTACGCGCAGTGAAGCCTTTTGTTGCACGGATCACGTCCAGGACGCGCCATGGGTACGAGGCACATGGTCGAAGCGGCGACCTCCGTTCGCCCCCATGTTCCGGAGGGAGTGATCACGCATGACGCAGGGCGAAACCTTCAACACCCCCGATGCCCTCGTGGGACTCACGGCGTACGACCGCACGGGAGAGAAGATCGGCAGCGTTGAGCGGGTCTATCTCGACGACGCGACCGGCCGCGCGGACTGGGTCACGGTGAAGACCGGCCTCTTCGGCATGAAGGAGAGCTTCGTACCGCTGGCCGGTGCCAGCCGCGGCGCCGACGACTCGCTGAAGGTGGCGTACACCAAGGAGGCGGTCAAGGACGCGCCCCGCGTCGATGCCGACCAGCACCTGGACCAGACCGAGAAGCAGGAGCTCTACGCGCACTACGGCCTCTCGAAGCCGACGGCGGGCCCCGGCACCGGCGAGACCGGGCGCACGGGCACCCGCGGCGCCGCGGCCGCCGGCACGGCGGCCGGCGCCGGGATGGGCATGGGCGAGGAGGCGCACGGGCGGCACGCCGCCGGTGCCGGCGCCCGCGAGCCCGCGATGCGCTCCGGAGCCGGGACCGGGAAGGACGAGATGATCCGCTCCGAGGAGCGGCTGCGGGTCGGCACCGAGGAGCAGGAGGTCGGCCAGGCCCACCTGCGCAAGGTGGTCGAGACGGAGAACGTCTCCACCTCCGTCCCCGTCTCGCACGAAGAGGTCCGCGTCGTGCGTGAGCCGATCCGCGAGGGCGAGCTCAAGGGCACGGAGATCGGCGCGGCCGAGACCGAGGTGACGCTGCACGCCGAGCGCGCGGTCGTCAGCAAGGAGACCGTCCCGGTGGAGCGGGTCCGCCTGGAGACCGAGAAGGTCACCGAGACGGACGAGGTCTCCGGCACCGTCCGCAAGGAGAAGATCGAGTACGACACCCCCGAGGCCGACCGCAAGGGCATGCCCCGCGACGGCAAGTCGGGCCCGGGCCACGGGCCGCGTCACTGACGCTCCCCTGCCCCGTGGGTGCGGCGGGCCCGGCTGCGAAGCCGGGCCCGCCGCGCTGTGCAAGATCGCCGAACCCGCCCCCCGGTGGCACCCTGGAGCTATGCCGGAACTACCCGAGGTCGAAGCCCTGAAGGACTTCCTCACCGAGCACCTGGTGGGGCACGAGATCGTCCGTGTCCTGCCGGTCGCGATCAGCGTCCTGAAGACGTACGACCCGCCGCTCACCGCGCTGGAAGGCCGCACGGTGACCTCCGTGGCCCGGCACGGCAAGTTCCTCGACATCGGCACCGACGGGCCGCACCTGGTCACCCACCTCGCGCGCGCGGGCTGGCTGCACTGGAAGGACCGGCTCCCCGACGGCCCCCCGAAGCCCGGCAAGGGCCCGCTGGCCCTGCGCGTCGCGCTGGAGGACGGCGAGGGCTTCGAACTCACCGAGGCTGGCACGAAGAAGAAGCTCGCGGTGTACGTCGTCCGGGACCCCGGGGACGTGCCGGGCGTCGCGCGCTTGGGCCCCGACCCGCTCGCGGCGGAGTTCGACGAGGCGGCCCTCACCCGCCTGCTCGCCGGGGAACGGCGCCAGATCAAGGGCGCGCTGCGCGACCAGTCGCTGATCGCGGGGGTGGGCAACGCCTACAGCGACGAGATCCTGCACGTGGCCCGGATGTCCCCGTTCAAACTGACGGCGACCCTGACCCCCGAGGACGTGCACACGCTCTACGAGGCGCTGCGCGGCACGCTCACCGACGCCGTGGAACGCTCGCGCGGAGTCGCCGCGGGCCGGCTCAAGGCCGAGAAGAAGAGCGGCCTGCGCGTCCACGGGCGGACCGGTGAGCCGTGCCCGGTCTGCGGCAGCGCGATCCGCGAGGTCAGCTTCAGCGACAGCTCCCTCCAGTACTGCCCGACCTGCCAGACGGGCGGAAAACCGCTCGCGGACCGGCGGATGTCCCGGCTGCTCAAGTAGGGCTGACGGAGCTGTCGACCGACGGAACTGCCGACGTGCCGGCCCTCCGTCGGGACGGCGCTCACCCGTCACCCGTCGGCAGCGCCAGCAACCGCGCCCCGTCCGCCGTGCGGAGCTCGAAGCGGCGGATCTCGTCCGGCCCCTCCGCCGCGCCCCCCTGTACCTCCACCCGGCCCCCGCCCGCGCCGCCCCGCACCGACCAGCTCGCCACCGTCTGCTCGCCGCCGTGCCGGTCCACGGCGACCAGTTCGCAGACCCGCGGCCCGCCCGGATCGCGGACGTCGAGGGCGACCCGGGTGCCCCAGCCCCGCCCGTCCGCGGTGAGCGTCGCGGCGACCCCGGTCACCGGGTCCCGGCCGCGCAGCGTGAGCGCCGCCCCGCCGTCGCCGCCGCCACCGGCGAGGAGCGCGGCGCCGCGACCGGCAGCGCCGAGCAGCAGCAGCGCCGCGATGGCCGTGCCCCACCGGCGCCGCCGGGCCGTGCGGTGCAGCGCCCCGGCCCGGTCCACGGCCCGCTCCACCAGCAGCGGCGCGGGGGACGCGAACACCTCGGCGCGGCGCGGCGTCGCCCGTGCGTACACCCCCAACACGGTGGCCGCCGGGCCGAGTTCGCGCAGCCGCGCCGTACACACCGCGCACGTCGGCAGATGGTCCTCGAAACGGAACCGCTCCGCCGCGTCCAGGACCCCCAGCGCGTAGGCGCCGGCGTCGCGATGCCGTTCCAGGGACCTCATGCGTTCCTCCCGCTCTCGCCCACCGGTACGCACCCGGCGCCCGATCCGCTCAAGCGACCGGCCGATTACACTCCGCCGCATGCTGCGCGTACTGGCCGTCGACGACGAGGAACCCGCCCTCGCCGAACTCCTCTACCTCCTGCGCGCCGACCCGCGCATCCGCAGCGCGGAGGGCGCCACCGACGCCACCGAGGCGCTGCGCCGCATCGGGCGCGCCCTGGCGGACGGCCCCGGCGGCGACGGAGCCATCGACGTGCTCTTCCTCGACGTCCAGATGGCGGGCCTGACCGGGCTCGACGTGGCGCGGCTGCTCGCCGGGTTCGCCCGCCCGCCGCTGGTCGTCTTCGTCACCGCCCACGAGGACTTCGCCGTCCAGGCCTTCGACCTGAAGGCCGTCGACTACCTGCTCAAGCCGGTCCGCCGCGAACGGCTCGCGGAGGCCGTCCGCCGCGTCGCCGAACGCGCGGCCAGCGCCCCGCCGCCGGCCACCGTCGCCGACCGCATCCCGGTCGAACTCGGCGGCGTCACCCGCCTCGTGGCCGTCTCCGACATCACGTACGCCGAGGCCCAGGGCGACTACGCCCGGCTGCACACCACGGACGGCGCCGGCCACCTCGTGCGCATCCCGCTCGCCACCCTGGAGGAGCGCTGGCAGCCGCTCGGCTTCGTCCGCGTCCACCGCAGCCACCTCGTCTCCCTGCACCGCATCGACGAACTCCGCCTGGACGGAGGCGGAATGACCCTGCGCGTCGGCGCCGCCGAGATCGCGGTGAGCCGCCGGCACGCAAGCCGCGTACGGGAACTGCTGATGCGGCGGGCCAACGGCTGACCAGGCCACCCCTTCCTGCGACGGGTCCCGCCCGCCTACACTCCGCCCGTGTCCGAACAAGCCCCGGCCCCCCGAACGCGCGCGCACAGGGGCGCTCCCAAGCGCGAGATCGTCACCGGCGAGCCGCGCACGGTGCACGGCGCACCCGGACCGCGCACCCAGGGTGAGATCGACGAACAGACCCCGCTGGGCGCCGCCTACGTCCGCTCCCTCATGCGCGGCCAACTCCGCGCCGCCATCGCCGCGTTCGCGGTCCTCGCGCTGCCCGTCGCAGTGCTCCCGCTCTTCTTCGGCGCCCTGCGCAACACCACCGTCCAATGGCTCGTCCTGGGGCTGTGCTGCTACCCGTTCCTCGTCCTGATCGCCTGGTGGTACGTGCGCCGCGCCGAGCGCAACGAACGCGACTTCGCCGATCTGGTCCGCGGCCGTGACAGCGGAACGCCGTGAACGAGGCGTACGCGATCCCGGCGGTCGCCGCCGTCGTTCTCGCCACCGTCCTCATCGGCGGGTTCGGCCTGCGCATCTCCCGCACGACCTCCGACTTCTACGTCGCCTCGCGCACCGTCGGCCCCCGCCTCAACGCGGCGGCGATCAGCGGCGAGTACCTGTCGGCGGCGTCCTTCCTCGGCATCGCGGGACTGCTCCTCGTCCACGGCCCCGACATGCTGTGGTACCCGGTCGGCTACACGGCCGGCCACCTCGTCCTGCTGGTCTTCGTCGCGGCCCCGCTGCGCCGCTCGGGCGCGTACACGCTGCCGGACTTCGCCGAGGGCCGCCTGGAGTCCCGCCAGGTCCGCCGCGTGGTCAGCCTCTTCGTCGTCGGCGCGGGCTGGCTCTACCTGGTGCCGCAGCTCCAGGGCGCGGGCCTGACGCTGCAGATCCTCACCGGGGCGCCGCGCTGGTTCGGCGGGGCGCTGGTCGCCGCGGTCGTGGTCCTCGCGGTCGCGGCGGGCGGCATGCGCTCGATCACCTTCGTCCAGGCCTTCCAGTACTGGCTGAAACTGACCGCCCTGCTGGTCCCGGCCATTTTCCTGCTCCTGGCGTGGCGGGGGAGCGGGGGCCCGCCCGGTCACCTGCCGGCCGCGGAACTGCCCTCGGCCGGCGCGGGCGCGGGGCAGCCGCTGGCCACCAGCCGCGCCGACCACCCGCTCTACGCCACGTACGGCCTGATCGTCGCGACGTTCCTCGGCACGATGGGCCTGCCGCACGTCGTGGTCCGCTTCTACACGAGCCCGAACGGCCGCGCGGCCCGCCGCACGACTGTGGTGGTGCTGGCGCTGATCGGCGCGTTCTATCTACTGCCCCCGCTCTACGGCTGGCTGGGCCGGCTCTACGCCCCCGGTCTCACCGCCGGCCACGACGCCGACGCCACGGTCCTGCTGCTACCCGGCCTCGTCGTGGGCGGGGTGGGCGGCGATCTGCTCGGGGCGCTGGTGGCGGGCGGGGCGTTCGCGGCGTTCCTGTCCACGGCGTCCGGGCTGACGATGGCGGTGGCCGGGGTGGTCAGCCAGGACGTCCTGCCGGCGCGAGGCGTGCACCACTTCCGGCTCGCGGTCGGCCTCGCGATGGCGGTGCCGCTGGCCGGGGCGCTCCTGGTGGACGGCGTCCCGGTGGCGGACGCCGTCGGCATGGCCTTCGCCGTCTCGGCCTCCTCCTTCTGCCCGCTGCTCATCCTGGGCATCTGGTGGCGCCGCCTCACCCCGCCCGGCGCCCTGGCCGGGCTCCTCCTGGGCGGCGGCTCGGCGTTCGTCGCGGTGACGTCGACGGTGGCCGGGGCGGCGGCCGACGGCTGGCTGCACACGCTCCTGGCCTGGCCGGCACTCTGGTCGGTCCCGGTCGGTTTCCTCGCCATGATCCTGGTCTCCCTGGCGACCCCGTCCGCGATCCCACCCCACACGACAGCAACAATGACCCGCCTCCACCTCCCAGAATCCCTACGATCAGGCGCCCCGAAGGGGCGCGGGGAACTGCGCGAGCAACCCCCACCGACCGGCACGCGCACACCTTCCGCTCCACCCTCGGCGGCAGGCGCCCTCAAGGGGCGCGGGGAACTGCGCGAGCAACCCCCACGAACCGCCACGGTCAAGACGCCCACGCCACCCACGGCGAGTGACACCGCACAGAGGCGCGGGGAACGACGCGAACCCCCCACCACGACCGACCCGCGCCGGACGGCGAAAGGCACCCCCGAGTGACCGGCACCGTCACAGCAACCCTGCTCGCCCTCTGCCCCGCCCTCGCCGCCGCAGGCTTCCTCATCGGCAGACGCACCGCCCACCCCGCCGGCCGCAGCGACGTGGGCACCCCGGTGGAGCGCGCCACGTTCGAGACCCTGCACACCGCCTCGCTCGCCGCCCCGGCCCTCCGCGCGGGCCTCACCGAGGACACCGCCCGCAAGTCCGCCCGCCGCCTGCGCACGCTCCTCGGCACGGACGCCCTGGCCGTCACCAACCGCTCGGCCGTCCTCGCCTGGGACGGCGCCGCGGCACAGCAGCACACCGCACACGTCCTGAGCCGGGTCGTCCCGGTCCTGGCCGGAGGCCGCTCGGCCGCCTTCGACTGCGGCTGCGCCGACGTCGACTGCCCGCTGCGCTGGGCGGTGGCGGCCCCGGTGGTCGCCGACGGCCGCGTGCTCGGCGCGGTCGTCGCCTACGCGCCCCGCGAGTCCGCGGTCCTGGCGCGGGCCACCGACGAGGTGGCCCGCTGGGTCTCGGTCCAGCTCGAACTCGCCGAACTCGACCGCTCCCGCACCCGGCTCATCGAGGCCGAGATCAAGGCGCTGCGGGCACAGATCTCGCCCCACTTCGTCTTCAACTCGCTTGCCGCGATCGCCTCGTTCGTCCGCACGGACCCCGAGCGGGCCCGCGAACTGCTCCTGGAATTCGCCGACTTCACCCGCTACTCGTTCCGCCGGCACGGCGAGTTCACCACGCTCGCCGACGAACTGCACTCCATCGACCAGTACCTGGCCCTGGTCCGCGCCCGCTTCGGCGACCGCCTCTCGGTCTCCCTGCAGATCGCACCGGAGGTCCTGCCGGTCACGCTCCCGTTCCTGTGCCTGCAACCCCTGGTGGAGAACGCGGTCAAGCACGGCCTGGAGGGCGCCGTGGCGCGCAGCCGCATCACCATCGGGGCGAGCGACGCGGGCGCCGAGGCAGAGGTGGTCATCGAGGACGACGGCGTGGGCATGGACCCGGCGCGACTGCGGGCGATCCTGCGGGGCGAGGGCGGCGCCTCGCACGGCATCGGTCTCTCGAACGTCGACGAACGGCTGCGGCAGGTCTTCGGGGACGCCTACGGCCTGGTGATCGAGACGGGCATCGGCGCGGGCACGAAGATCACCGTCCGCATCCCGAAGTACCGGGCCGGCGTCCACGCGCCCTGAGGCGCGGCGCGACGGCCCGGGCGGCGCGCCGTCAGAAGAGATGGATGGCCAAGTGACCCAGCGGAAGCCCCAGTTGCCACGCCGGGGTCCACACCTGCGGCCCGTCCTCCTCGTCCGGCACGGGCACGGCGTCCAGATCCGGCGCGAGCAGCTCCGTCTCCTCCAGCCACCGCCACGCGGCGGCGGCCAGCTCCAGATCGGGCGACCGGCGCCCGGCCCCGCGCGCGACCCGCCCCGGCCGCGCCCGCCGCTCCCGCTCCTCCAGTTCCGCGAACCGCGCCCGCACCCAGGCCTGCCACGGCTGGTCGTACGCGGTCAGCGAGGACCACGTCTCCAGCTGCGACACCACCCGGATCCCGGACAGCTCGTCGTCCGCGTCGGCCAGGAAGATCGTCAGGGCGAGCGCGTCGCGCCCGGCCCGGAACTCGAAGGACGTGGGGGGCATCAGATCCCCGGTGCGCAACAGTTCGTCCGCGATGTACTCGGCGTACAACCACGCCATGGGAACGACGAGTTCAACGCCGCCGGCGCCACCGGCGCCGCCCTGGCTCTCGTGGGACATCCCTTCCTGCCTTCCTGCGGTCCGTGCGCTTCGCCGGCCCCCGGACCCCGCCCGCCCAACTCACCGGGGAGGTCAGCGGATTACTCAACCGAGGAAACAGCACGCTGGGCAAGGCGCTTTGCCGATGCTTGACCCGACGTCCTGTTTCACCGCAGGTCAGGCGCGTAGCCAGGAAGTACCCTGCGCAACGCGCGCAACGCGTAGTACGCGCGGGACTTCACGGTACCCGGGGGAATGCCGAGGGCGCGTGCGGCCTCCGCCACACTGGCGCCCTTGAAGTAGACCTGGAGCAGCACCGCGCGGTGCTCGGGGCTGAGCGTCGACACCGCCTCCCGCACGTCGAGCGCGGCCGCCGAGCGCTCGGCGTGGTCGCCGCAGACCCGCGCGCTCTCCAGCACCGCGCCGCCCACCTCGGCGGGCCGGGCGAGCCGTGCCCGGCGGGCGTCGATGGCCAGCCGCCGCCCCACCGTGAACAGCCAGGGCCGCACCGACTCGTACCCGGGGTCCAGCGCCTCCGGGTGCTGCCAGGCCCGTACGTACGTCTCCTGGACCAGGTCCTCGGCGCGCTGGCGGTCCCCGTCGCACAGCCGCAGCAGGAAGGAGAACAGCGGCCCGCCGTGCTCCCGCTGGACCTGGGCGAGGTCCTCCTCCGGTGTCGTGCGTCTCGTGAGCGCCGTCGTCATGCGCGTATGGCAACGCAGGCCGCGGCGCGGGCCCAGGGGGCGTGCGCGGCTCTGCGGCCAGCGGTCGATGCGGTCGCTGAACGGTGCGGTGAACGGGCCGGTCCATCCCAGCCCCGCCTCGGACACGGACGTCCGGGACTGTCTTCGACTCGCCGAATCGGTCGACGACGCCGCGCGGGAGAGCGCCCGTATGCGC